>USDH01000081.1 GCA_900553415.1 uncultured Collinsella sp.
CCCGCAGCTCTTCCCTGCTCAGCCCGCAGGATGCGGACAGGCGGACGGCCTCGGTGAGATGCGCTTCGATCTTTTTCAGGTTCTCTTCCCGCAGCAGCTCGGTGTTCTTCGGGGCCACAAAAAAGCCCTTGGCCGGCACTGCGTAGAGAAAGCCCTCTTTTTCCAGTTCGTCGTAGGCGCGCTTGGTGGTGATGACGCTCACGCCAAGATCGCTCGCGAGCGCGCGGATGCTGGGGAGTTTGGCTCCCGCAGTGAGTGTGCCCGAAAGGATCTGAGCTTTGACCTGTGAGGATATCTGTTCGTAGATAGGCTTATCGCTCGAATTGGATAGGATGATGTCCACAGCGGCTCCTTAGCTGTTGGGTTACACGTGTATATAACCGGTAAGCACAGTATATATACACTATGCACAGTTATGCAAGAGCTAAATGTGGAATAGCCCATCGGCGCCGCGCTTGCTCCAAAACAATCTCAATCTGTAACACCTGGGTCCGTTTTGGGTCGCCTGCTGTTACAGATCGAGATCTTATTTGCCCGCTTGCCTATTTGTCTCAGTCTGTAACAGTAAGAGTCGATTTGCGCGGCTAGATGTTACAGAACGAGACATTGGCGGCTCGCCTTCCCGTTTATCTCGATTTGTAACAGCTAGACCCAATTTGGGCGGTCAGATGTTACAGATTGAGACTGTGTCGGCGGGCAAGTTTGTTTGTCTCAATCTGTAACAGATAGGGGGCCAAATAAGCTCTGCTTGTTACAGATTGAGATAGTCTGCTGCAGAATACTTTCGATAACTAGCCGTTCACGTTCTGACTGATGAATTTGTCCTGATAGGTGCCCTATGGCGGGATTTCGCGGCTACAATAGTACGGTTACAACGACGTAATGCACTCAATGCAAGAAAGGATCCGCATGGCAAGCCTGTCGGATGAAATCTCGTCGCGCCGCACATTCGCGATCATCAGCCACCCGGACGCCGGTAAGACCACGCTTACCGAGAAACTGCTGCTCTATACCGGCAGCATTCAGACCGCCGGCTCGGTCAAGGGCAAGAGCTCGGCCAAGCATGCCGTCTCGGACTGGATGGACATCGAGAAGGAGCGCGGTATCTCCGTTACCTCCTCGGTGCTGCAGTTCACCTATAACGGCGCCTGCGTCAACATCCTCGATACCCCCGGCCACCAGGACTTCTCGGAGGATACCTACCGTACCCTTATGGCTGCCGACGCCGCTGTCATGGTTATCGACGGCGCCAAGGGCGTCGAGGCCCAGACCAAAAAGCTCTTTAAGGTCTGTACGCTGCGCCACATTCCCATCTTCACCTTTGTGAACAAGCTCGACCACGAGGCTCGCGATCCGTTTGAGCTCATGGAAGAGATCGAGAACGTCCTGGGTATCAATACGTATCCCATGAACTGGCCGATCGGCAGCGGCCGCAACTTCCGCGGCGTGTTCGACCGTCAGACCCGTCGCGTTATCGCCTTCGAGGGCGACGGTCACGCCAACGCCACCAAGAAGGTCGCCGAGGTCGAGGCCGAGCTGGGCGATCCTTCCATGGACGAGCTCATCGGCGAGGAAAACCATAAGAACCTGATGGACGACATCGAGCTGCTCGATGGCGCTGGCGACGAGCTCGACTTGGATGCTGTGGCCTGCGGCAAGCTGAGCCCGGCGTTCTTTGGTTCGGCGCTTACCAACTTTGGCGTGGAGCCCTTCCTCAAGGAGTTCCTGCGTCTGGCCCCGACGCCGCGCGCCTATACCGATACGCTCACCAGCGAGCCGGTCGATCCCTGCCGCGACGACTTTAGCGGCTTTGTGTTTAAGATCCAGGCCAACATGGACAAGAACCACCGCGACCGCATCGCCTTTGTGCGCATTTGCTCAGGCAAGTTCGAGCGCGGCATGGACGCCTTCCACGTGCAGGGCAACCGCAAGCTCAAGCTTGCCACGGGCACGTCGATGATGGCCGATGACCGCGCCATCGTGGACGAGGCGTACGCGGGCGATATCGTGGGCCTGTTCGATCCGGGTATCTTTAGCATCGGCGACACCGTGTGCTCCGGCAAGCGCCACGTGCAGTATCCGCAGATCCCGACGTTTGCCCCCGAGATGTTCGCTCGCATTACGCAGGTCGACACGCTCAAGCGCAAGCAGTTCGTCAAGGGTATGGAGGAGCTTGCCCAGGAGGGTGCCATCCAGATCTTCCGCGAGCTGGGTGCCGGCATGGAGAGCGTCATCGTGGGCGTGGTCGGCGTGCTGCAGTTTGAGGTACTCGAGCGCCGCCTCAAGGCCGAGTACCGTGTTGAGGTTCGTCGCCAGCCGCTGCCCTATACGGACATTCGCTGGATCCAGAACGACCCCGACACCATCGATATCCCGGGCCTTTCGCTCACGCGCGACACGCTGCGCGTCGAGGACATGCGCGGCGGCAAGCTGCTGCTGTTCACGAGCCCGTGGAACGTGGACTGGGCAACCGATCACAACCCCGATCTTATCCTGTCGGAGTTTGGCAACGTAACGTTTTAGCGCACCGGCGCGGTGGCCCTGTGGGGCTGCCGCGTCGTTTGCTTGCCTGATGCCGCGTGAGCGGCTATTATACCCACCGTCGTCTCAAGACCGAGACGTCCGAGCAGTTCGGGTCCGATATCCTGCTCGTTAAACCTAAAACCAAAGGAGTACATAATGATCAAGAAGGTCATGGAGGACTACAAGGTCCTGTTGCGGAGCATTCCCGCGGCAACGGTTTCGCTGTTTTTCGTGAGCGTCATCATGATGAACCTGCTGGCCAACAAAGAGCTCATCAGCCTGCCTTATCTGGCACTCGATTGCGGCTTTGTGGTGAGCTGGGTCTCGTTTTTGTGCCAGGACATGATCTGCAAGCGCTTTGGCGCCAAGGCATCCATCAAAATCTCTATCCTCGCGCTGCTGGTCAACCTGGCCGTGAGCCTGTGCTTTTGGGCATGCTCGCTCACGCCCGGCATGTGGGGCGCCTACTACGACACGGGCATGATCGAGGTCAACACCGCCCTTAACGCCACCATCGGCGGCACCTGGTACGTGGTGCTGGGCTCTTCGCTGGCAATGCTCGTTTCTGCCGTGGTTAACTCCACGCTCAACCAGTCGCTCGGCCGTATGCTCAAGAAGAATAACTTTGCGAGCTTTGCCTTCCGCTCCTATGTGTCTACGGGCATCGGTCAGTTTGTCGATAACCTGGTCTTTGCCATTGTGGTGAGCCACACGTTCTTTGGTTGGACCTGGGTGCAGGTCCTTATGTGCTCGCTGACCGGCGCTGTTGCCGAGCTGCTGTGCGAGGTCTTCCTGAGCCCCGTGGGCTACAAGGTCGTGCGCGGCTGGGAGCGCGAGAATGTGGGTTCCGAGTACCTCGAGCGCCACGCAACCGCCTAAGGAGCAAGTATGCGGGTTTTGATCACGGGCGCTTCGGGCGGTATCGGAGCCGCGTGCGTGCAGCGCTTTTTGGATGAGGGCCACGAGGTCGTGGGCTTTGATCTGCTGTCGCCGGCGATCGAACACGAGCGCTACCGCCATCTGATCGTTGATGTCCGCGAGCCGGACTCGTTTCCAAGTGACCTTGAGCCTCAGGTAATCGTGAACGTTGCCGGTACGCAGGATTCGGCCGACGACATCGCCGCCAACCTGTGTGGCACCATCAACGTGACCGAGCGCTACGCCTTTGTGGGGGAGGGGCTCGCCGCCAAGCCTGCGCCGGCTATCAAATCCGTGGTCAATGTGGGGTCGGCGAGCGGACATACGGGATCGGAGTTTCCCGCCTATGCCGCCAGCAAGGGCGGTGTTATCGCCTACACCAAGAACCTTGCAAACCGCCTGGCACCGCAGGCCATCGCCAACAGTGTGGACCCGGGCGGCGTTATAACGCCGCTCAACCGTTGCGTGATGGAAGACGAACACCTGTGGAACCAGATTATGGAGCTCACGCCGCTTAAGCGCTGGGCTACCGCCCAGGAGATCGCTGAGTGGATCTACTTTGTGGGCGTGACCAACCGGTTTATGACCGGGCAGAGCCTGTTGATCGATGGCGGCGAGGCCGGCCGCACGCAATTTATTTGGCCCGAATAGGAAACGCGCCCGATGGAAAGCCGTCGGGCGCGTTTTTGATGTATCGATTTTTAGCCGAGGCAAGCCCAGTTGACGGGGGTCGAGCCGTGCTGTTCGAGTAGCCGATCAGCTGCCGAGAAGGGGCGCGACCCCATAAAAGCGGGGAGTTCTGCCGTGGCACGGTTGGCCGAAAGCGGCGAGGGGTGCGTGGATGCCAGGCAGAACTTGCCGGTTGCCTTGCCCGCGCCGGTCGCGGCGAGCTTACCATCGACCATCTGCTGGGCAAAGCGACCCCATGCCAAAAAGACTACCGGCTGGGGCAGCTGGCAGCAGCGCTCGATGACGTAGTCGGTCAGGGTGCTCCAGCCCAGCTTGGCGTGCGAATTGGCGGCATGCTCGCGCACGGTGAGCGTAGTGTTGAGGAGCAGGACGCCCTGTTGTGCCCAGGGGGTTAGGTCTCCCGTGGCGGGAATGGGGCAGCCCAGATCGGCTTTGAGTTCCTTATAGATGTTGCGCAGACTCGGCGGCAACTTGGTTTGCGTCGCGGGGACCGAGAACGACAACCCCATGGCCTGGTTGGGTCCGTGATAAGGGTCTTGACCCAAGATGACAACTTTGACCTGGTCGGCCGGCGTGTAGGCGAGGGCATTGAGGATGTCGTCTTGTGCCGGGTAGATGGTTTGCTTGGCACGCAAAAGGGCGATGCGCTCGAGCAGCTGGTTCGTAGTGTCACGTACCGGCTGCGGCGCATCGCCCAACCAGGTTGCTATGTTGCGGTCGCGAGTTGCGGTGTCCATGGGGCTCCTTTATGGCAGATGCTCTGTTGACATCTATTGTAAAGGCGTCTGGAGATCTTTATGCCGCGGCCGTATGAGGAGTAGTGTCTACGAGACGTGCTCGGGCGCTCCTGCCATGCGAGCCTGTCCATGTGCGCGAAGGCGCGGAAGCTCGACGGTTGCCACCATGACGCCGCTGAGGATGAGTGCGGCGCCAAAGAAGGCGATGGGGCTCAGAACCTCGCCGACCAGGAAGAACGAGAAGACGGCAGAGCAGACCGGCTCGAGCGAGAAGGCAAAGCCGGTGGTCTCGGCGGGCACGTGGGGCTGCACGAGCGTTTGGGTGATAAAGCCGTAGGCAGAGCAGATGAGCGCGAGGGCAACGACGACCACGATCTCGCTGGGCGTACTGGGAAGTGTGAAACCGCCAAAGACGCATGCGGCAATGCCCGAGAACAGGCCGCCAAAGCCCAGCTGCCAGACGCCCAGGGCCAGTGGGTCGACATCTTCGACAAAGCGCTTCGCCACAATAATGTGGCTGGCATAGATAAAGGCCGAGAGCAGCATGATGATCGCACCGGGATTCAGGCTGGTAAAGTCGGCGCCCGAGAGCAGCAGCATGCCGCAGGTGACGATGGCGGTGCCGACGAGCACCTTGCGCTCGGGGGCACGGCGCAGCAGGGCGGCGTTGGCAAACGGCACGATCACGACCGTCAGGCTCTGCAAAAAGCCGGCAGTGGAGGCAGAGGTGAGGCTGGAGCCCAGGCACATGCAGGTGAGCTCGGTTGCCATGATGGCGCCGATGATGGCAGCGCGAACCATAAGGTCGCGGTTGATGTGCAACGCGCGCTTGTGGAAGAGCAGCAGGCAAGCCGCAAAGGCGATAATGCAGCGCAGCGCGACGATACTCGTGGCGTTCATGCTGTCCATGCCGATCTTCATAAGGGGGTACGAAAAGCCCCATGCGACGGGAACGGAAAATGAGAGCGCGATTGCTTTTTTGCGATCCATGGGACTCCTTTTGTTACAGAACGGTTTCGTAAAAAGGATTCTGCTCCCAGATGTGAATGTAGTAAAGCGAATGTATCTTCAGTATGATTAAGAAATACTAATGTTGGCAGAAAAAGCCCTGGTAAAACGTTTTACGGCTACATCGATGTGGAGGCACGATGGCATCGCGGTATCAGATTGTATGTATGGTGGTCGATTGCGGCAGTCTGAAACGTGCGGCGGACGAACTGGGCTTTACGCAAAGTGCGGTGAGCCAGGCCGTCAAGGCACTCGAGCGCGAGCTGGGTACCACGCTTATCGAGCGCGGTAAGCAGGGCGTGTCGCTTACGCGCGACGGCAAACAGTATCTGCCGTATCTACGCCAGATCGTAACGGCCGAGGCCGAGCTTGAGGGTAAGCGCCAGGAGTTGTTGGGGCTTTCGTCGACCGACATTCGTATTGCGACGTTTACTAACGTGAGCCGTACCGTGCTGCCGCGCGTGATCCGCGACTTTGGGGCTCTGCATCCGGGCGTGCACTTTACCCTCAAGCAGGGCGATTACACGCGCAACGCCCAATGGGTGCACGACGGCGTAGTGGATTTTTGCTTTACGGCACGTGGGTTTACCGCAGGGCTCGAGAAGCGCGTGGTCTATCACGACGAGTTGGTAGCATTGTTGCCGGCCGAGCATCCGCTGACGGCAAAGGAAAAGGTGACGCTCGCCGACCTGGCGTCCGAGCCGTTTGTGCTGCTGGATGAGGGCGAACAGAGCCTGGTGCTCGATGCATTCGCGGCGCATGGGCTGTCGCCGCACGTGACGAGCGAGGTGACCGACGACTACACCATCATGGCGATGGTGGAGGAGGGCCTAGGCGTGAGTATGCTGTATCGCCGTACCGTCGAGGGCATGAGGGCCGATATTCGCGTGCGTCCCATCGTGCACGCTCCCTCGCGTGACGTAGTGGCAGCCTGGCGCAGCTGGGACACCATGCCTATCGCCACGAGGCACTTTATCGACTATATGAGCTCACATATTGTCAATTAATGACTGGCATGGCGTTGAGTGCGGTGTTTAGCGGGCTGTCGCTTTGGCTTGGGCGGCGCGATAGGTGCGTGCCGGGTGGCAGAGTAGTACCGCCACGACCATAAAGAACGCCGTG
>USDH01000082.1 GCA_900553415.1 uncultured Collinsella sp.
CGCATCAAGCGCGTCACCGAGGCGACCGCCGAGGCCGAGGCTATGGAAAAGGCGGGCGAGGGCATCGCCAACCAGCGCAAGGCCATCGCGCTGGGTATCAAAGATTCGCTCGAGATCATCCAGGAGACGGGTGTCGGCAATGACGAGGCCAACCAACTGTTCATGTTTACGCAGTGGTCCGAGATGATGACGGAGTTCGCTCGCACGGGTAAAACCTCGACGGTCGTGCTGCCGAGCGACTTTTCGCAGTCGGCCTCGATGTTCGAGCAGATGCTGGCCGCCGGCAAAGTTCAAAACGATTCGAAGGAGTAGACGCGCGTGAAATACACCGTCGTTTGCGTCGGTAAGCTCAAGGAGCGCTTTTGGAAGGACGCGTGCGCTGAGTACACCAAGCGCCTAGGTGCCTATGCCAAGGTGGATATCCGCGAGGTGGCCGATATCGACCCGGCTAAGGCGGGCGGCGTGGATGCCGCGCGCGACAAGGAGGGGGCGGCGATTCTTGCCGCCTTGCCATCTCGAGCGCATGTGATCCTGCTGGCTATCGAGGGCAAGGAGCGCTCGAGCGAGGAGTTTTCGGCGAGGCTCGACGATCTTATGCTGCGAGGCGGCAGCGACATTGCCTTTGTAATCGGCGGTTCGGACGGCGTGAGCGATGACGTGCGCGCACGAGCCGACGAGATGCTCAGCTTTGGACGCATTACCTTGCCGCATAACCTGGCGCGTGTGGTGCTGCTAGAGCAGATTTACCGTGCCTGTAAGATCAGTCGTGGCGAGCCGTATCACAAATAGGTCGGCAATACGAAACAATGGCGTGGGACAATACCTTTCGTTTTGAGGAATGTGTCTGAAAGGACTATGCGATATGAAGATTGGATTTGTCGGTTTTGGCAATATGGCGAGCGCTATGGCCGATGGCTGGATCGCTGCCGGTGTAGCTGCGAGCGACATGTGCGCCTGCGCGGGTCGCTACGACGCACTGGTTGAGCGCTGCGAGGCGCGCGGCATGGTCGCCTGCCACGATGCCGCCGAGGTTGTCGCCGCATCCGATATCGTGGTCGCTGCGGTCAAACCGTACATGATCGAGAAGGTATTCGCCCCGCTCAAGGATGCTCTTGCCAAAAAGGTCGTTCTGTCGGTTGCCTGGACCTGGGACAGTGCCAAGTGGGAGCAGGTCCTGCCGGGCGTCGCGCATATCTCGACGGTGCCCAACACGCCGGTTTCGGTGGGCGAGGGCGTCATCGCCTGCGAGAAGGCTTCGACGCTTAACGACGAGCAGCGTGCTGTGGTGCTCGACCTGCTCGGTAAGCTTGGCGCTGTCGTCGAGCTCGACACAAGCCTGCTGTTTGTGGGCGGCACGGTGGGTGGTTGCGCTCCGGCGTTTGTCGCCATGGCAATCGAGGCCCTGGGCGATGCGGCGGTCAAGCACGGTATCCCGCGTGCGGATGCTTATCGCATTGTGAGCCAGATGGTGCTGGGTACGGCAAAGCTGCAGCTTGCAACTGGCCAGCATCCTGCGGCGATGAAGGATGCCGTATGCTCGCCCGGTGGTGCCACCATCAAGGGCGTCGTTGCGCTCGAGGACGCCGGCATGCGCAGCGCCCTGGTCAAGGCAATCGACGCAACCCTCCAGTAAAACCGACCAAAAAAGGGACAGGTTTATGTTGGCAGGTTTTTCCTGCGGTTTTGTCCTTTTAGCGAAAAGTGCCCCGCAACTGGCTCAATTCCAGTTGCGGGGCACTTGCGTTTGCCCAGATAAAACCGACCAAAATAAACCTGTCCCTTTTTGGCAGGTTAGTCCCAGAAGCTGTCTTCTTCGTCCTCGGACTTGGGGCCGCGGTCGACATACATCTTATGGGTGCGCTTCTCCATTACAAAGGCAATAATCGCAAACAGCAGGATGCCGCCGGCGAAAAGGATGGCAAAACCGGTGCGGGTGCCAAACAAAAAGGAAAAAACTGCGTCCATTGGGTGCCTTCTTGCGTAGTTGAGTTGGGTCGTAAACGCTCATAAGTATATACTTGCCCATACATGTACAAGGTTGCAACCTAAATGGAATGTATATCGCCGGAGGATCTAATGCTTGATATCAAGTTTGTTCGCGAGAACCCCGATGCCATCGATGTCGCCATGGCTAACCGCCAGACGTCTTGGGATCGCGAGAAGTTCTTTGAGCTCGACGACGAGCGTCGTGCCGTCATCACCGAGGTCGAGGAACTTCAAGCCACGCGCAATGCCGAGTCCAAGAAGATCGGCGCCCTGATGAAGGAGGGCAAGAAGGACGAGGCTGAGGCCGCCAAAGAGGCCGTGCGCGCCGTCAACGAGAAAATTGACGGTCTGGCCGAGCGCCGCACCGCCCTCGAGCAGGAGCAGTACGACTTCATGGCTCACCTGCCCAACATTCCTTGCGAGGCCACGCCGTACGGCAAGGACGAGGACGAGAACATCGAGCGCCGTCGTTGGGGCACCCCGCGCGAGTTCGACTTCGACTTTAAGCCGCACTGGGATCTGGGCACCGACCTCGACATCCTTGACTTCGAGCGCGGCAACAAGCTCTCCGGCAGCCGCTTCACCGTTCTCGGTGGCGCCGGCGCCCGTCTTGAGCGCGCCCTCATCAACTTCTTCCTCGATACGCACACCAGCCGTGGTTTTAAGGAGTGGTGGCCGCCCATCGTCGTCAAGCGTCAGACCATGTTCGGCACGGGCCAGCTGCCCAAGTTCGAGGACGACGCCTATCACGTCTCGGGCGACAACTTCCTGATCCCCACCGCCGAGGTCGTGCTCACCAACCTGCACGCCGGTGAGGTCCTCGACGCCGATACCCTGCCGCGCCGCTACACCGCCTTCACCCCCTGCTTCCGCGAGGAGGCCGGCTCCGCCGGTCGCGATACCCGCGGCATCATTCGCCAGCACGAGTTCGACAAGGTCGAGATGGTCAAGTTCGCTAAGCCGGAGGAGTCCGACAAGGAGCTCGAGAGCATGACCGCCGAGGCCGAGTTCCTGCTGCAGCAGCTGGGTCTTCCGTATCGCGTGATTAGCCTGTGCACCGGCGACCTGGGCTTCTCTGCCCGTCAGACCTACGACGTCGAGGTCTGGCTGCCGAGCTACAACGCCTACAAGGAGATCAGCTCCTGCTCCAACTGCGGTGACTTCCAGGCCCGTCGCGCCAACATCAAGTATCGCGACCCCGAGAACTTCAAGGGTTCGCGCTATCTGCACACCCTCAACGGTTCCGGTCTGCCGGCTGGCCGTACCATGGCAGCCATTCTGGAGAACTACCAGAACGCTGACGGCACCATCACGATCCCCGAGGTTCTGCGTCCCTACATGGGCGGTCTCGAGAAGATCGAGCCGGTCGCGTAACTTGGCTGCATAGGGGATATGCAAGGGCGCTCCTTCGGGGGCGCCCTATTTCGTGCGCAGGTCCATACCATGCCGTGCGGACAGCTCAATAGAAAACACACGAACAACTGTTCTGTATACAGCTATCTACCTGCTATGCTTTTGCTAAATAAGAGCGAGAGAAAGGGGACGCGATGGAGCTGTTTGATGATCGGGTGGTTTTGTTTGAGAGCGACGAGGGCGGGGAGTACCTGCTTGTAACGTGTGAGCCGTCTGGCATGGGTGGCCTGGTGGTTCGGCAGACGAGTGAGGGCCCGTTGACACAATGGTGCTTTGAGGAGTCGCCGCATGTGGTCGAGACCTTTGTGACGCACGAGGGACTTGTGGCGCTGGAGCACTTCTATGGAGTTGGGACTTCCAACCAGGTCGTGCGCATGCTGGGCATCTCGTTTGCCGATTATGATTGTGCCCAGCGGGTGAGATCGCTCCTGAGGGAACTTGATGCCAAGTTCGACGTGATCGAAAAGCCAATCGATCGTACGGGGAACAGCGGTATATGCGGAGCAGCATGACAAAACTGCGTTCCACAAAAAAGTTTGAGATTGTGCTTGACTCCAATAAGCTAAAGTGGTTTTATATGTCTTGCGATGCGGCGTTACCTCAGCTGGATAGAGGGTCTGACTACGAATCAGAACGTCATAGGTTCGAATCCTATACGCCGCACCAATTGAGTTTTAAGCCTCCGGAAACGGGGGCTTTTCCTTTACGGGGGCATTGCGGAGATTCGAACCTCGTTCGAGGCGCGAGCGTCAAGAAAACGCGGAGCGTTTTTAGCCCGCGGGCGAGCACGCCGGCAGGCGGGCGAAGCCGGTGCGGATCCGCGCAGCGGATGCGCGGAATCCTATACGCCGCACCATTTGAGATTAAAGCTCCCGGCAACGGGGGCTTTTCTTTTACGTAAGCACCGCATGGATTCGAACCTCGGTCGAGGCGCGGGCGTAAAGCGGACTATTTCCTGTCGACTCGTGTAAGATTCCGAGTAGATGTCGCGACTTATTCGCGACCACTCCTTCTTTAAGCGACCGATCAGGGTGATATTTCGTGGCAGAGCGTCCGACATACAAGCTCAGGTTTTTCGATCCCAAAAAGCGCTTTCCGGCGATGCCCGAGCAGCCTGCGGGACGCTCGTATGGCGTGGTTTGGAAGCTCTTTGGCGAGGACCCGCATGAATCATGCTATGTCGTCGAATTCGTCGGCAAAAGCCATGTGTCGCTTTTGGGCTACGTGAGCGTTTCGGGTGAGGTCTATAAGGTGGACCGTCCCGTTAACGAGGAATCGCTACCCGACGATCCCGACATGCAACTGATTCTCGACGAGTCCGATTCCAGCATCGGCGAGATTGCGGTCAGGGGTACCGATGGGACGATGCACTCCCGGGTGCGAGTCATCGGCTCTCCCGAAGGCACCATGCGCGAACAATCCGATCGTGAGACGTGGAATTCGACGCGTAGCCTTCGCTACGGCGAGTTCATGGCCTCGATGTTCTTGCGCTACGTCATATTCGCCGATTCTGAAAACGCTGTCTTAGGCGCGGCAGACGGTGACGGCCTCGACGAGGGCATGAAAAATGCCGTCGACAAGATCAAGCTTGTAAAACTCCCTGAGCCGGTTGAGGTACTGCTGGGTTTTGATTCCACGCCGCTGCCCGATGCAATCGAAACGTTGCTCTACCGCATTGACCATACAGATAATCCAAGTGGCATTGAGCGCTATGCCGCCGCTTTGATGGGCGAAGTCAATCTGCCTCGCCTGCGCACCATTGCGGCCAAAACCGAAATGAGCCTGGCGCGCATCGATCGCTCGAGGCTCTTTTATCTCAATTTTGACCGTAGCCTGCTGGACCAGGACGAGATCGATACCCTGCTTGCCGTCGAGTGCCGCCTGAACCGCCTATCGGGCATTCTTGAGCGTATTGGGGCGGGGTTGGGCCCCGTTGCCTCGTCGCCAAGCTTTGAGGGCTGCTCGCTCTTTGACCTATGGCACATCAGCAAGACGACAAACGACGTTCCTCGCCTGCTCGAAACGCTGTCGAATGACAACCCGTGGGCCAAGCCGGGGACGGTTGCGTGCCAGCCGGGCGGAGAGTGGGACGTGCGTACCCGCTTCGCGCGTATTGTCGAGGCGCTTAACGTGGTCACACGGCTCGACTATACCTATCGGGCAAACGTTGCCGAGGGGATTATGCTCGTTCGGTTTGGGCGCTCTGTTGTGGATGCCATGCCACAACGTGAATACGATGCCCAGGATGACGTCTGGCGCGAGTTGGACGAGGACGTGCGCGCGATTTGGGCCGCCGAGCACGACGCGCGCGTGGCACTCACGCTGGCGGCGGCTTGCTTTGCCGCAGGTGCCTGCATCACGCGCTGCTATGTGCAGATTGCTGCTCCCGACAGTGAGCAGGGCGAGCGCGTTGTCGCAACATATTCCTTTGGGCGTGCGGCCTATCTGGCCAATTGCGTGCCTGTCGCCAAGGATCTCGAGAGCATGGATATGGACGATATGCCGTGCAAGCGCATGCTTGAGGCATATGAGTCAGACGCGCCGGATGCGATCGAGCCCGCTGAGGTTCACGCTCGCCCGCGTGACGACCACCGTTCGCTGCCGCCGGCGTTGCGCGACTTGCTGCTTGCCGATACGGCTGATGAGCTTGAGGTCATGGAGAAGGACGATGACCCGTATGTGGCGCGCGTCATTGAGTTGCGCGAGCAGGCAAAAGTTGACCGTGCACGTGCGTTTGAGGGCTTTTCCCGTCTTGTCGAGGAGTTGGAGGCCAAGTGTGCCGTCGCGGAGCTTTTGGCGACGGGTCCGGTCCAGACGCAGTTTTGCGACAACCAGCTGGTACGTATGGTGCTGCCGGTAATGGAGGAAGACCGCTCCGTTCGTATTTTGCGAGCTCCAGATGCGCTGTACTTTGCCCAGCACGAGATCTGCAGTTTTTACGCCGAGCAAGAGGACTTTGAACGAGCGCTGCCCGAGGTGCGCCATCTTTACGATCTGGCGCGCTCGTCCATGCAATCGCACTTTGCGCTCATCAACGTGCTTGCGCGTCTGGAGCGCTTTGACGAGATTATCGAGGTGGCGCGCCACGGCCTACGTATTGCCAGCGATCGTTCTGCAATCGGCTACCTGTTCTATCGCTTGGCGTTTGCCTATTGGAATTGCGATCAGCTCGACCTAGCGCTGGCTTGTTACCGTCTGGTGCCGCGCGGCGAGGAGTCGGGCAGCAGCGCGCTGGAAGAAATGCAGGGCCTTATGAACGAGATGGGCGTCAGCGAGCCTCCGACGTTCGAGGAGGCGGTCGAGACCATCCGCAAGGCTGGACTCGAGCTGCCGCCAGTGTCCGCCGTGACGAATCAGCTGGCAGATGCCGCTGTGCAACTGGTCGACAACGGCTTCTTTTTCCTGGCACGCGGTTGCATCTTCCAAATGTGGCGCACCATGGGTAACGACGAGCTCGGCTCCCTCAACCGCTCGCTGGGGTAGGCGAAGCTTTCAAGAAGGAAAGGCTGCTAGGCAATTAGAAAATTTCCTCTTGCCCATCCTTGGCTGTTTGGTTACTATAGAACGGCTGTTACGGAGAGCTGACCGAGAGGCCGA
>USDH01000083.1 GCA_900553415.1 uncultured Collinsella sp.
CTGTCGAGCCTGACGCCGCCTCCGATGCCGCCGAGCCCCTGACCTTTGAGCAGGCTTGGGCCCAAGCCGAGGCCGATGAGGCTAAGGCCGATGCCACGGCCACACTCGGTGAGCCGGCGGACATGTCCATCTCGCCGGCCAAGATCCCGCAGCCGCGCCATAACATCGACCCCGGCAGTACGGCATCCTTCAGCATTCTCGACGTGCCCTCGCAGGGTGCCCAAGCACCCGCGCCCACACGTCGCCCCGACCTGGCTCGCGAGGAGGACGCGGGCCGTCGCTCTCCGCTCGGCCCCATCCTCATCGCCTTTATGGCCGGCGTTATCGCCTGCTCGGCAATCGGTAGCGTCTGGGGTCACGTTGAGCAGCAGCGCAAAGATGCCGCCAAGGCCGAGATGTCCGTCGAACAATCCCTCAGCCGCACGCGCTCGGTGCATGTGTCGGTCGAGGTCAAGGACGGCGCGACGTGGGATACCGCGCGCGGCGACAGCCAGATGCTCGTCCATATTGTGGGCCGCACACTCAAGGGGCAAGCGGTCGACGAGTACCAATACGTCAATTCCGCTGGTGACGGCATCGAGCTCAAGCCTGGCGACTACGAGCTCACGGTCGATGAACCGCCCGTCGCCACCGACGGCACGCGCTTCCGTGCCTCAAAGCGCATGGTCCCCGTGAGCTTTAACTCGCAGGCGCCCGATACGGTCGACACCACGCCGCAGGGCGGGTTCGACCTTTACGTGGATACCCAGTAGGCGTTTGCCGCTCATTCCGCTATGGCTACTCAATAATCGCCTGCCGTCCCGTCCCGCCGCCAAGAGTGGGACAATAGCCCTCGACACCGTTGTTTACTATTGGAGGAAGTAGCATGTCCACCGTCACCACCATCAAGCGCGGCGGCCTCACCGCGGCCATCGATTCTATGGGTGCCCAGCTCACGAGCCTTGCCCTCGACGGCAATGAGTATCTGTGGCAGGGTGACCCTGCCTTTTGGGGCAAGCATGCGCCGATTCTGTTCCCCATCGTGGGATCGCTGCGCAACAACACGGCAACGTCTGCGGCCGGCACCTGCGAGATGCCGCGCCACGGACTCGCGCGCATCGTCGAGCACAAGCTGGTCGAGGTCTCCGAGGACGGCTCGTCTGTCACCTACGAGATCACCGATACGCCCGAGTCGCTCAAGGCGTTCCCGTTCCACTTTAAGCTCAACATGACCTATGCCCTGACCGGCGACGCCACGCTCACGCAAACCTTTACCGTCACCAACACCGGCGACGTGGACCTGCCGTTCTCGGTGGGCGGCCATCCCGCATTTAACGTGCCCGTCCCCGGTGCCGAGGACGAGGCGTTCGAGGATTACGAGTTGGCGTTTACCGAGGCTTGGACCAACGAGGCTCCCATCATCACACCCGACGGTCTTATGACGTTCGAGGGTAGCTACAAGGCTCCCGATAACTCGGACGTGCTGCCCATCACGCACCGCAGCTTCGATAACGATGCCATCATGTTCACCGATACTCCGGGCTCCACGCTCACACTGCGCGGCCGCAAGTCGGGCCACGGCGTCAAGATCGACTTTGAGGGCTTTAAGTACATTGGCGTGTGGTCTGCCGCCAACGACGCTCCGTTTGTGGCGCTCGAGCCCTGGACCGGTCATACCACCATGGACACCGAGGACGATGTCTTTGAGCACAAGGTCAACACCATCACCTTGGCTCCCGGCGCTACCGACGAGCGCTCCTTTAGCGTTACCCTGCTCTAGAGGTTCCGCCGTTCTAACGAACGGCGGACCGGTCGACGCTGCGCGCCGCCCAGAGCGACAATTTGTCATTCAAAAGGCAAGGCATGACCAGAAGGTCTATGCCTTGCCTTTTTCATGCTAACTTGTTCGCTCTGGGTGGCGCTCGCTGGCATTGCCAAAACATCGACGCTCCCAATGACTACCGTGTGTCTATTAATTTTTCGAGCTTGTGCTGCGCTGCTGGTCGCTGGCGTATATCCTGTTAAGTCGTCAGCATACGATTCAACAGGGAAGGCAGATTATGCATTCTCCCCATCAATGCGGCGCGCAGGCCCAGCCGGTGTGCAGTCGTCGCATCTTCCTGGGTAGCGCTCTCGCTGCGAGTGCTTCCGTCGTCGCCGGCGCGCTTGCCGGCTGCCAGCGCCCGTCCACGCTCAAGGTGGTCCAGACCACCACGGGCGGCGGTCGCGACGACCTATCCGATTCCGTGATCGGCAAGGACAAGATCCGTATTGGCATGGAGGCGGCCTACGCCCCATACAACTGGCAGGTCTCCGAGGCCAGCGAGTACACCATCCCCATCGACAACGTGCAGGGCGCTTACGCCGACGGCTACGACGTGCAGATCGCCAAGATTGTCTGCAAGGCCCTCGGCGGCGAGCCCGTTGCCGTCAAGCAGAGCTTCTCGGGCCTTATCGACTCGCTCAACAACGGCCAGATTGACCTCATCATCGCCGGCATGAGCGCCACGCCCGAGCGCGAGGAGTCCGTCGGCTTTTCCGACCCGTACTTCATTGGCTACTTTGGCCTGTTCGTAAAAGAGGGCTCGCCCTACCAAAACGCCACCAAGCTCAGCGACTTCAGCGGTGCCACGGTGCTCGGCCAAAAGGACACGATGCTCGATACCGTCATCGACGAGATTCCGGGCGTTGTGCACAAGAACCCGGTCGATTCGGTCCCCACGGTGTTCTCGAATCTGCTGCAGGGCACGTGCGACGCCGTGACCTACAACACTGAGAACGAAAAGGGCTATATGGCCCAAAATCCCGGTATCGTCCCCATCCACTTTGCCGAGGGCGAGGGCTTTAAGCAGGAGGTCACGGCGAATGTCGGTTGCCGCAAGGGATCGGACAAACTGCTTAAGCTCATCGACAAGACACTCAAGGGCATCAGCCAGGAGGAGCGCGACCAGATGTGGGACGCGTGCCTCGACCGTCAGCCGGCATAGGGAGGCAGCATGAAAGGCATCAATCGTCTGGCCTCCTTTATCAAGGCCGACCACCGTTATGTGTATCTAGGCACGAGTGTTATCGCGGCGCTCGGGCTGGCGTTTAGCCAGCGCAACCCCACGCCGCTGAGCTTCCTGGCGCCCACGGGCGTGTTCCAGGACTGCCTCTGGGCGATTCTGTGGGTCTGGATTGTCGTATCGGCGGCAGCGCTTGTCACCAAGCTCATGCATTGGAACGACTATCGCCAAAAGTCGCCGTTTGCATCTGAGCGCTTCCGTCGTAGCGCGCGCCTGGGCAGCTATGTCGTCGTTGCCATTGCGGCGATCTTCTTTATCGACCGCTGCGTCATGTCGTTTATCGACCTGGTGCAGGTGAGTATTGTCTCGGACTCCAATCCCAGCGACTTTCTGTCGAGCTTGGTCTACATGACCTACAAGAGCGGCGACTTCTTTATCCGCGGTATCGAGATCACCATCGCGCTTGCCACCTTCGGCACGGTCATCGCCTTCTTCTTGGCGCTGCTCTTTGTCTTCTTGCGCACCCAGACCTTCGATCGCGTCGACAACGACTTGGTGCGTTTCTTTAAGAGCATTGGCCGAGGCTTTGCGACCGTCTATTCCACCGTCGTGCGCGGCACGCCCATGATGGTCCAGGGCTTGCTCATCTATTACGCGGGCTTTACCGTTCTGCGCAGTATGGGCTTCGAGACCGCCCAGGCCAACCAGATCTGGAGTACCTTCACCGCCGGCCTCGTCACCATCTCGCTCAACTCTACCGCCTACATGATGGAGGTCCTGCGCGGCGGCATCGAGTCCATCGATCCCGGCCAGGCCGAGGCAGCGCGCTCGCTGGGTCTGTCGCAGTGGCAGGCCATGCGCAAAGTCGTGTTTCCCCAGGGCATTAAAAACGCGATCCCGGCGCTCACCAACGAGCTCATCATCAACATCAAGGACTCGTCGGTGCTCTCGGTCATCGGCGTGTTCGACCTCATGTACGCCACCACCACCGTCGCCGGCGTGTACTACCGCCAGATGGAGGTCTACTGCGTAGCGCTCGTGGTCTACCTGATCCTGACGTTCGTGGCAGGCCGCCTGCTCGAGGCCTTTGGCAAAAAACTCGGTGCCGAGGCCCCTGCCACGCTGCCCAGCTCCAACTAGGCTCAAGACGAGGAGAATCATCATGGCAGATACCGCCACTACCGGCGTTGCGGCCGCCGCACAGACCAATGAGCCGCTCATCCGCGTCGAGGGCCTGCGCAAGAGCTTCGGCTCGCTCGAGGTACTCAAGGGCATCGACCTGTCCGTTAACCCCGGCGAGGTCGTCACCATTATCGGCGCCTCGGGCTCGGGCAAGTCGACCTTCCTGCGCTGCCTCAACCTGCTCGAGACCCCGGACGCGGGCCATATCTGGTTCCACGGCCAGGACCTTACGGCCGAGCGCTGCAATATCAATAAGCTGCGCGAGGACATCGGCATGGTGTTCCAGGGCTTCAACCTGTTCAACAATATGGACGTGCTCGACAACTGCACGCTCGCGCCCGTCACGCTCAAAAAGATGAGCAAGGCCGAGGCCGAGAAGGTCGCGATGGAGCATCTGGCGAGCGTGGGACTCGAAAAGTTCGCGCACGCCGCCGTGGGTCGCCTGTCCGGTGGTCAAAAGCAGCGTGTGGCCATCGCTCGTGCCCTGTGCATGAAGCCGCAGATCATGCTGTTTGACGAGCCGACCTCGGCGCTCGACCCCGAGATCGTGGGCGAGGTGCTCGAGGTCATGCGCAAGCTCGCCGCCGACGGCATGACCATGGTCGTCGTCACGCACGAGATGGCCTTTGCCCGCACGGTGTCCGACCGCGTGGTCTTTATGGACAAGGGCGTGGTGCTCGAGGATGCCGCGCCGGCCGAGCTCTTCGGCAACCCCAAGCACCAGCGTACCCGCGAGTTCCTCTCGCGTTATCTCGAGGACAAATAACCAACCGCAAACGCTTACGTGGCAGGGCCGCTCCGGTGGGGCGGCCCTCGTCATCACAATCGAAAGGATGTCATGGCCGAGGTTTGGCGCTTCTTTGCGCATGAGGATGATTTTGCCGATTTGGACGAAGCTGGCGCGTGCGAGCGCCTGGGCCGCGTGCTGTCGTTTCCGACCGTCTCGAGCATGGACGCCGAGGCGGTGGACTGGCAGGCCTTCGACGACCTGCGCGCCTATATGCAGCAGGCGTGGCCGCGCGTGTTCGCGGCGGGCGAGGTCGAGCTTATTGACCATTCACTGCTGGTGACGCTTGCCGGCAGCGATCCGGCCCTTAAGCCCGTTATGCTCATGGGCCACATGGATGTGGTTCCCGTGGTGCCGGGTACCGAGGCCGACTGGACGCACGCCCCCTTTAGCGGGCACGTGGACGACACCTACATCTGGGGTCGCGGCGCTATCGACATGAAGGATCAGGTCGCAGGCATTCTCGAGGCGGTTGAGTATGCGTTGGCGCACGGCTGGGAGCACAGGCGTTCCCTGCTGATCGCCTTTGGTCAGGACGAGGAAACCACGCAGTACGGCGCGGGGGCGATCGGTCGCGTGCTCGAGGAGCGCGGTATTGAACTTGAATACCTGATCGACGAGGGTGACTACCGTATTGTTTCGGCTGCCGAGTACGGCGCGGGCGAGGGCTGGCTTATGCATGCCGACCTTGCCGAGAAGGGCTACGCCGATATTGTGCTCAAGACGAAGAGTGAAGGCGGGCATTCGTCCAACCCCTACGGTGGCACCTCGCTCGAGGTACTGAGCCGCGCTATCGCCGCAATCTGCGATATCGAGTGGCCGACGCGCGTGACCGATCTGCTTGCCGCACAGCTTGTCGAGCTGGGGCTCTACACGGCGGATGAGATTGCCGCCAACGGGGACGTCATTGTCCGCGACTGCCTCGCCAGCAAGAAGCTCTATCCGCTGGTGACGACCACCTGCGCGCCCACGCAGATCGAGGGTGGCAGCACCGGCGCCAACGTGATGCCACAGGATATGTGGGCCAATATCAACTTCCGCATGCTCGAGGGCACGAGCGTGGCCGACGTTGCGGCGCGCTGTCGTGGGGCGGTTGCCGGGGCGGACCTTGCCGGTCGTGTCGAAGTGGAGCTGGGCCCCGGCAGCTCCGAGCCCTCGCCGTCCCCGCGCATCGGTGGTTCCGGCCTCGAGACGGTTCGCTCCATCGCCGCCCGCTATTTCCGTGATCCAGAGGGGACGGAGGAAAACGGATCATTCGAGCCAGTGGCAATTGTGCCCTCGACCGTGATCGGTGCGACCGACGCTGCCAACTACCAGCACATTTGCTCTGAGTGCATTCGCTTCTCGGCCTTTGTGGTCGACGATGACGTGTGCGAGCGCGGTGTCCACGGTACCAACGAGCGCATCACCCGCCGCGCCTACCTCCAGGGCGTGCGCTTCCTCATCGCCCTACTCCACACGCTCTAGAATCCGACAAAGGGACTGTCCCCTTGTCGGATTCCGTGCGGGTTATATGCAGGTTTGCCTGCGCACGCTATCATATATGGGTTAGACCGCAACTATGTACCCCATACGCGAAGGGATGCGCATGTATCTGAAGATCGACATGTTCTAGCCGGGCTTACCCCCGCAGTGGCGCCACGCGCCCCATCAACTCTGCCGATTTTCACCTTCACGCATATAAAGGAGTCCCGCCATGCGCGACAAGCTCGAAAAGATCATCAAGGCCTATGAGGAGGACGAAAAGAGGAAGGGAAAGCGATGAACCACGAAATTCTGATCGAGACCGAGGTGGACGGGGCGGAACTCGAGAAGAAGCTCTCCGACCCGGCCGTCGCCTCCGATATTAAGGAGTTCACGCGTCTCAACAAGGAGTACGCGCACCAGTCTGACCTCATCGCCGCCTCGCGCGAGTACATCGGCGCGCTCGATGACATCGAGGCTGCCAAGGAAATGCTTCACGATACTACCGATGCCGACGAGAAGGAGATGCTCCAGATGGACATCTCCGAGAACGAGGAGAAGCTTCC
>USDH01000084.1 GCA_900553415.1 uncultured Collinsella sp.
GTCTAGTCGGTCGCGGTACCGAGACGCCCGAGACGATTGAGCTGCGTATGGCAAACGCCGCCGATGAGCTTGCCCTTGCCGACCGCTACGACGACGTCGTGGTTAATGACGATCTCGACCGCGCGACCGATGAGCTCGTTCGCGTTCTCGATATGCATGAAAGGATCTGAGGTCCGTGTCCGTTGTAAAGCCTTGCATTGACGATCTTCTGGAGAAGACCGATCACAACCGCTTCCTGCTCGCTTCGCTTGCCTCCAAGCGCGCCTGCGACATCAATAGCATGCTGCGTGGCCAGCACAACCGCGTGCTTGCCGTCCAGGATGTCGATGACATCACCATCGGGCTTTCCGGTGCAGATACCATCTCGATGGCTATGGACGAGATTGTCGACGGCGACATCTCTTACGACGAGGCCCGTTACGAGAAGGCGCTCGGCCACAAGGTTGCTGAAGCCTAAATGGCGGCTCGCGTCTGCCTGGTCCACTATCACGAGGTTGGACTGAAGGGCAAGAACCGCGCACATTTTGAGCATATCCTCATGGATAACATTAAGGCGGCTTTGGCCGCCTTTTCCGTGAACGCCGTGTCTCGAATTTCCGGTTATATCCTCGTGACCTTTAACGAGCATCAGGCCGATGATGCGGCGCGTGTCATTCGCACCGTTCCCGGCGTTGCTCGTGTGTCTTTGGCGTATCACACCAACCGCGACCCGCAGGAGTACTGCGCCGCCGCCGTGAAGGCGCTGCGCGAGTTTGGTTCCTTCGATTCGTTTAAGGTGCACGCTAAGCGCTCCAATACCGACTATGAGCTCACCTCGATTGACATCAATCGTCAGGTGGGCGAGGTGCTGTGTGAGGCGTTTCCTGATACGACCCCGATGCGATGGTGCACGTACTGGTGGTCCAGGGTAGCGTTTATGTGTACGCGCGTTCCGAGCGCGGCGTGGGCGGTCTGCCGGTGGGTTCTGCCGGCAAGGTCGTGACGCTGCTGTCGTCGGGTATCGATTCTCCGGTGGCGACCTGGATGCTCGCGCGTCGCGGCGCGGTGTGCGTGCCGGTACATTTCTCTGGTCGTCCGCAGACGCCCGATACGAGCGAGTATTTGGTGCAGGATATCATCCGTGCGCTTGAGCCGGGTGTCCAGATCGGTCGTCTGTACGTGGTTCCGTTTGGCGACTGCCAGCGTGAGATTTCGGTCACCTGCCCCAGCAACCTGCGTGTGATCATGTATCGTCGCATTATGTATTCGGTTGCCGAGCGCATCGCGCATATCGAGGGCGCTAAGGCCATCGTTACGGGCGAATCGCTTGGGCAGGTTGCCTCTCAAACGCTTGAGAACATCATGGCCGTCAACGAGGCCGTGAAGATTCCCGTGTTCCGTCCTCTCATCGGTTCGGACAAGCAGGAGATCATCGCGCGCGCTGAGGAGATCGGTACGTTCGATATCTCGACTGAGGCCGCTCCCGACTGCTGCACGTTGTTTATGCCGCGCCGTCCCGAGACGCACGCTAAACTCGATGCCGTACATGAGGCCTGGGAGTTGTTCGATCATGAGGAGATGATCGAGCGCCTGCTCAAGCAGACCGAGTACATCGACTTCGAGAGCAACACGTATAAGGCCCCTAAGACCTTAAAGCGCAAACATTCGGAGCTTGCTCCGCGTGAGATTTACCAAGATCACGAGTAATTTTGTGCATAGACCGACGATGCGTCTGCATCGTCGGTCTTTTGCTATCTGGGCATTTTGCGGCTAAGTGTTCATTTGCTGACGCGTGCTTGAATAAATGGACAGATTTGTGCAAGGTTTTGGTCAGCTTTTGGTTTGACCGCTAAAACCGGTTTTGGAGCGTGGCTGTTGCAGGGCTCTTTTCCTGGCACGATGTTGTTGGGAGGTTTTGCTATGGCGCAGCGCGAACAACACGAACGAGTCAAAAAGATGGACCGCTGGGCGGGAAAACTGCTCGGTCATAAGGCAGTGGTGATGGCGATACTGGTTGTCATTGCGATGGCGAGCGGCTTGGCGATGGCGAACCTTGGCGGCGGTGCTAGCGGCGTGTCTTTTGAGCGGACTGATGGTTCGGGCTCGTTGGTGGAGCCGGGATCCGGCGATGCTTCGAGCGGAAAGACATCCGAAGGCTCTTCGCCTAAGGCGTCTGCTGCGGCAGAGGTCTATGTCGATGTTGATGGCGCCGTTGTGTCGCCCGGCGTATATCGTCTCAGGGACGGCGCGCGGGTGGCTCAGGCGATTGATGCCGCCGGCGGGCTGGCGCCCGAGGCAGACGTTACGGGGCTCAATCGGGCATCTAAGGTCACTGATGGACAAAAAATCCATGTTCCAACGGTAGGGGAGCAGCAGGCGTCCATTGCGGAGGCCGGTGTTGATGGTGGGGTTTCCGCATCATCGGGCGCGGGCGGCGCAACAGGCCTAGTAAACATCAATACGGCAAGCGCAGAAGAGCTGCAGACGCTTTCGGGCATCGGCCCCTCCATGGCCCAGTCGATTATCGATGAACGGACAAAGAACGGTGCTTTTGCCTCGGTTGACGATCTGATGCGTGTGTCGGGAATCGGCGAGAAGAAGCTTGCCAAAATCAAAGATTGCATCTGCGTATGAGTGCGACTGAGCGCGAGCATGTGATGCCTCCGCGGCCCCTGATGCCGTGGACGATGGCCCTGTGTGCCGGCATGTGTATGAGCTGCGCCTTGGTGCTCAACGTGGCCGCTGATGCGCTGCTGAGGGAGCAGGCGCCGGCGGTCGGGCCGCTATGGGCCATTCCCGTTGCGGCAGCGGTTTTCGTTGTGCTGGCTCACTCTTGTGCGAGGCTTGCCCCTTTGAAGCGGTGGCTGTATGCCGCGTCCGTCGGTCTCGTGGCGGGAGCGGTCGTCTCGGCGTGGTGGGCTGTGGGCGCGCTAAGCGCCTCGAAGGCGCTCGATGGTCGAGCGGCAAGCAGCCTCGAGTTTGTTGTGCAGGGTGATCCATCCATAAACGACGACGTGTATTCCTATACCTGCGAGGCACGCGCGGACGGTAAGAACTTGGCAACGGTTCGCCTATCGTGTGACCGCGAGCTCAAGGTCGGGGCGCACGTGCGTGTTATCGGTCGCGTTTCACGTTTTGAGAACGATTCATATGGACGATCGCGCGTGCTCCGAGGCGAGGTGCGCAAGGTTAAAGCCGTTCGGATTGTGTCGGTCGATGAGGGCTCTCCGGGGCCGCTGCTTCGGCTGCGAAATGGGCTGCTTGCGTCCATCGCGGCTGCGACCGACCCGGCGCGTGCGCTCATAGCCGGTGTCGTCTGCGGTCGTTCGGCCGAGCTGCGCGCCCAGCCGGCGGGCGACTGGTTTTCTGTGACGGGAACGGCACATCTTATCGCCGTCTCGGGCAGCCATTTGGCTATCGTGGGGTTTGTAATCGAGGGTTTATTGCAAAAGACTCGGTGCTCACGTGGTCTTCAGCGGGCGATACTGGCGATAACGCTTGTGGGCTACGCTGCCTTTACGGGCGCGTCTCCCTCGGCCGTGCGCGCGTGCTGCATGGTGTTCGCGACGCTTGTCGTAAACGGCGCGGGGCGTCGTCGGCACGGCGCATCGGCACTCTTCGTAACCATGTCCATCTTTGTGCTACTGAGGCCGACGGTGCTGTTCGAGATGGGCTTTCAGCTTTCATGTGCCAGCGTTTTTGCCATCCTGTGCTTTTGCCCGTACGCCACCTACGCTTTGGGTGAGCTAGGTGTGCCATCAGGCGTTGCCAGCGTGCTTTCCGTCACGCTGTGCTCACAACTGGCGACACTTCCCATTACCATTCCTGCCTTCGGTACATTCTCGCTCATTGCTCCGTTGGCAAATGCGGTCATCGGTCCGGTGGTGAGCGTACTGCTCGCTGTGTCGATCGTGCTGGCTCCCTTTTCGCTCGTGGGACCGTTGCGGACTTGGGCGCTCGTTGTGCCCATGATTGCCGCCCGTTGCGCGCTGTTTTTCGAGCAGCTGTTTGCCGCCGTGCCGGGTGCATCCGTGAGCGTGCCGCCCGATAGCATGTGGATTTACCTAGTGCCGTGTTTTCTGGCGGTTCTGCTGGTCTGGTGGCCGCGTCCCCGTGCACGTCCTATGGCGGTGGGGCTTGCATGCCTGATGCTCTTGGCTGCGATTCCGTACGTCTATTGGGATCGATTCGCTCCGCCTTCGGTGACGGTGCTCGATGTGGGCCAGGCCGATGCGATTCTTATCCGCCAGGGCGGCGCAGTAGCACTCGTCGACTGCGGACTCGACGAGCGCGTGGTGGCGGCGTTGGTCCGCAATAACGTGCACCATATCGATGCCGTCTTTGTGACGCATTGGGATGAGGACCACTGGGGTGGTCTGCCTGCCGTGCTCGAACAGTTTTCGGTCGGAACGATTGCCGTGGCGGCGGATGCGCTGGAGGATGCTCCTGCCGAGGTATTGAACCGACCTGGCGTGGAGTATCGGCAGGTGCGCCGTGGGGATACGGTCGATATCGGCTCATTTTGCGCCCGCGTGATGTGGCCATTCGAGTCCGTGGATGGCGAGGGAAATGAGGATTCGCTTGTCCTGCTGCTCTCTTATGTTCAGGAAGGCAAGGGCCTGCGTATGCTCCTCACCGGTGATGCCGAGCTCGACCAAGAACGGGAATTCGTGCAGGAGGTGGGGGATATCGACGTACTTAAACTTGGGCATCACGGCTCTAAGGTTTCAGTCGATGGTGAGTTGCTGGACGTCCTGAAGCCCGAGCTTTCCCTCGCGAGCGCGGGCGTGGGGAATCGATACGGCCATCCGTCCGATGCCTGCATCGATGCCGTTAAGGAAGCGGGCGGTGTGTTCGCGTGCACTATCGAACACGGCGACATTACCGTCACGCCGACTGCGAATGGCTTTGCGATGCGATGCCAGCGATCGTGACGACGTCGTTGGCGTGTGGTGGGCCCCTGGGCTAGAATGGCACGGAACGAATACGAAGGCCTGCGGGAGGGGAGCGCAATGTCCGAAACCGGTTTGCTGCCGGCATATCTGATCGTCGGTACCGACGGAGTCAAGCGCGATCACGCCGTCTCGCGTATGAAAGCGCGTCTGGAAAAGTCGGGTATAGTCGAGTTCAACCTCGACGAGCGAGACATGACCAAGGACCCCGATATCGAGTCCATTATCGGATCGCTTAACACCTTTCCGATGGGCAGCGAGTTTCGTCTGGTAATCCTCGATGGCTGCTCAAAGCTCGCCAAGGCGGTCTCGGAGCCGCTCGTTGGGTATCTGGCGAGTCCCAGCCCAACAACGGTCTGCCTCATCATCGCCGACTCACTTGCCAAGAATACGCGCCTGTATAAGGCAATCGCCAAGATCGACAAGAAGGCTATCGTCGATTGCTCGGGTACCAAGCGCTGGGAACTGCCGCGCCGTGTGCAGCAGATGGCGACGCAGCACGGCAAGTCGATTTCGACGGCGGCCGCCGAGGAGCTCGTCTCGCGTTCGGGCGAAAACACGCGCATGCTCGATAACGACTTGGCTAAGCTTGCCCAGATGGTCGAGGCGCCCCAGATTGAGCTTGCCGACGTTGAGCGCTGGATTGTACGTACGGCCGAGGTTCAACCCTGGGACTTTCTCAATGCGGTTTCGGCCCGTGACATGCGACGCTCGCTCGAGCTCTTCAATCTACTGCCCGCCAAGAGCTACGTGTGGACTTACACATTGCTGTGCGGCCGCATCCGCGAGCTTATCGTTGCCAAGGCGCTCGATGCACGCGGACAGGGTCGTGAGCTGGCCGCAACACTTAAGCTCCAGTCCTGGCAGGTCAAGAATCACCTGACCTGGGCACGTCGCTTTTCGATGGCAGAGCTCGTTGCCGCGCTCGAGAGCGCAGTCGATGTGGAGCTCGCGCTGAAGGGTTCGGCCGATTCTCAGACCGCGCTTTTGCTCTGGATTACGAACATCTTGAGAAAATCGTGATGATACCTGCCTATTTGACAAATTCGTTCTATCCCTTTGAGGGGGAGCGTGCTATAGTAGGCGCTTGCATGACCTCACCGTGTCTCAGAGGTGTCATACATTTTTTGCAAGGAACTCGAAAGGAACTCCAGAAGTGGCAAACATCAAGTCTCAGAAGAAGCGTATCCGCACCAATGAGGCAGCTCGCATGCGTAACAAGGCTGTCAAGTCCGAGCTCAAGACGCTGACCAAGCACGTCCAGTCCGCCGTCGCCGAGGGCGACGCCGAGAAGGCCCAGGCTGCCCTCAAGACCGTCACCAAGCGTCTCGACATGGCTGCCGCCAAGCATGTTATCCACAAGAACCAGGCTTCCAACCGCAAGTCCGGTCTTGCCAAGCTCGTGAACAGCATCAACGCCTAAGTTGTAAATTTCACACCACACAGATTACGCGCATAAATGGAGCCTGTTTTATGGAACAGGCTCCATTTTTTGTACCGCTCGGGTAAGATAGTCCGCATGAATACTTCAATTGACATTTCCCACATCCGCAACTTCTCAATCGTTGCGCACATCGACCATGGCAAGTCCACGATCAGTGACCGCATTCTCGAGCTCACCCATACCGTCGACGAGCGCGACATGGAGTCGCAGCTGCTCGACACCATGGATATCGAGCGCGAGCGCGGCATCACGATCAAGTCCAATGCCGTCCGCGTGTCCTATGACGCCGACGACGGCGAGACGTATCAGTTCAACCTGATCGATACGCCGGGTCACGTGGACTTCACCTACGAGGTCTCGCGTTCGCTGGCTGCTTGCGAGGGCGCGGTACTCGTCGTCGACGCCACACAGGGCGTCGAGGCGCAGACCGTCTCTAATGCCACACTCGCCATGAACGCCAATCTGGACATTGTGCCGGCCATCAACAAGATCGACTTGCCCTCGGCCCATCCCGATGA
>USDH01000085.1 GCA_900553415.1 uncultured Collinsella sp.
GCACGGGTTACGTCGCCCTTGAGCAGGCCGTGATGGCGGTTGCTTCCGGTGCTTACGACGTTGTCCTTACGGGTGCCTGCGATTTGGCTTCGACCCTTCCCGTCGAGCACATGCCCTCGCATATTCGCCAGGACTTTACGCTCGACGTCATGATTCCCTCGCTCGATAAGATCTATGACCGCGCGTATGGTCGCCCGCTCGATGGCGCCTTTGGCGTGTCGTTCGACAACTGGATCAACGAGTATTCGATGCAGTACGACCTTACCGCCGATCAGATTGATGACGCGCTGAACGGCCTTACCAAGAGCCTTCGCCGCGGTGCCGTCCTGAATCCCCTTGCCTGGTACGAGACCACGGTCGAGGAGGATGCGAAGGCAGCCGGTTTCGATACCGCCGATGAGTACCTCAAGAGTATGTACAACCCGCGCGTCACGCAGTACCTGCGTGTTACCGGCTTCGAGAAGAAGTGCGACGGTGCCGCCGCCGTTGTCGTGATGCCCACGGAGAAGGCCAAGGCCATGGGTGTCCCGTATGCGCCTATTGAGGTTCTGGGTACGGGCGCCTCTGCTGTCGAGGCCGGTCTGCTCCACAACGAGCACTGGGCTACCGAGCTTGCCGCCAAGCAGGTCTATGACCTTACCGGCGTGAGCCCCGACGAGATCGACCTGTTCATGTGCAATGACTTCTTCCTGGCTTCCGAGATCGTCTCGGCTGAGGAGTGCGGCTATATTCCGCGCGGCGAGGCTTGGAAGTACGCGATCGATGGCCGCACCGCTTTTGACGGCGATAAGCCCATCAACCCGCACGGTGGCCGTTGCAACTTCGGCCATGCGCACGGTGCGTCCGGCATCGCCGATATCGTCGAGGCCGTCAAGCAGATGCGCGGCGTCGCCGGTGCAACCCAGATGAAGAAGGTTCCCGAGACGGCTTTCCTGCGCGGTTTTGGCGGTTCTCAGAACGTGCGCTGCCAGATCCTTCGTACCGTCGCCTAAGCGACCGCGGTTTTCGATTTCCCATAAGGAGTATTCTCATGCAACTCAAAGATATGGAGCCCGTGGTCAAGAAGTTCTACACGGGTCTTGAAGAGGGCATCTATTGGGCGCGCCAGTGCCCCGAGTGCGGAGCCGTCGAGTTTCCGCCCCACCTTGCCTGCAATGCCTGCGGCTATCACAAGACCGATTGGGTCCAGGTTTCCGGTCACGGGCATCTGATCGATTTTACCTTGCCTGGTCCGCAGAACGACAAGCCCTACCTCAAGGAGTATGGCAAGTATGCCTACGGCGCCGTCGATATCGACGAGGGTTCTCAGTACACCTACGTCATCTACGGCATTACCAAGAAGAAGGCCCCCGAGATTCGCGCCAAGCTCATGGCGGGCGAGACCGTTGGCGTCCATGCCAAGGTCATCGACCGTCCGGGCTACAAAGAGCTTACGTTCGAGCTTGACGACTAAATTTTCACCCTTTTAACAATTCGATTCCTCTCTTAGGCCACGGCGGGACCCATGTCTCCAGCCCGTCGTGGCCGCCCCTCTGTTTATCTTAGAAAGGCACCAACATGAACGAAGAACTCACTCAGCAGATCTGCGATTTTGCCAAGTCCGCTTACAACTATGACGGCGATGTGACCCCCGAGACGACGTTTGAGACCCTGGGCAAGGGCTCGATGAAGATGATCGCGCTGACCTCCATGATCGAGAACGAGCTCGATGCCGAGGTTCCCGTTCGCGAGGTCATGGTCATGAAGACCGTCGGCGAGCTTATCGAGCGCACTGCCGAAGAGATGGAGTAGCTGCCATGGACCTGATGCAGACCCTGCGCGAGCAGGCTGCCGCCAAGCCTATGCGCGTTGCTTTTCCCGAGGGCGAAAACGAGACCATGATGCAGGCGGTCGCAAAGATTGCCGCCGAGCATCTTGCCGATTGCGTGCTGGTTGGCGACGGCGGTAAGCTCAAGGAGCTTGCCGATGAGCGCGGCATCTCCCTTGACGGCATCGAGATTGTCGATGTGACCGATGAGGAGGCGAACGCCGCTTGTTGCGAGCGCTACCTTTCGCATCCGGATTGCAAGTTTAAGCCCAAGGGCGCCGCGCGCCGTATGACGCGTCCGCTTGAGCGTGCCCTGATTTTGCAGGTGCTCGGCGATGTCGACGTTATGTTCGCCGGTATCGATAACGCCACGGGCGATATTATCCTGGCGGGTCAGACCATCGTCGGCCTTGCCGACGGGGTGGACACCGTGAGCTCGTGCGGGATCGCCGACATTCCCAACTGGAACGGCGGCGAAGGGGGCCTTTTGGCTTTTGGCGATTCTGCCGTTTGCGTTGACCCCACGAGTGAGGAGCTTGCCTCGATCGCGATTTCGTCGAGCGAGACGGTACGCTCGCTGACCGGATGGGATATCCGTTGCGCGCTGCTTTCGCATTCGACTGACGGTTCGATGGACAATGAGCTTGTCGACAAAGTGCGCCGTGCTCGCGAGATTGCCAACGATCGCCGTCCCGACCTTGCCATCGACGGTGAGTTCCAGTTTGATTCGGCGATTAACCCCAAGGTTGCGGCCAAGAAGGTACATCGTGAGTCCGCTGTTGCGGGCCAAGCCAACGTGGTCATCTGGCCCGATATCAACGTGGGCAATATCGGCGTCAAGATTATCCAGAATCTGACCGGTGCCAATGCTTACGGCCCCATGCTTCAGGGCTTCAAGAGAATCGTGTGCGATTGCTCGCGCTCTGCACCCGTCGACGAGATCGTCGGCAACGTGGTGATGAGCTGCGTGCGCGCCCAGGCGCTTAAGGAGGCTTAAGATATGTCCGAAAATAAGACTCCCTGGCGCGTCCTGGTAATCAACCCGGGTTCCACTTCCACGAAGGTGGGCGTTTTTGAGGGTGATGAGTGCAAGCTCAGCAAGAACGTTGCGCACGATGCGAAAGACCTCGCCCAGTTCGACGGGGTTTCGGCTCAGATGCCGTACCGCTGCGATCTGATTCTTGGAGCACTGGGGGAGGCGGGCCTAAAGCTCGAGGACTTTGATGCATTTGTCGGTCGCGGCGGTGGCTTGCTTTCGCTGCCCGGCGGTACGTATGCCATCAATGAGATCATGCTCGAGCATGCCCGCATCGGCGCGAACGGCATTCAGCACCCGGCGCAGCTGGGTCCCCAGATTGCCCATGAGTTCGCTTCAAAGACGGGCAAGCCCTCTTTTGTGGTGAATCCTCCCGATACCGATGAGCTGTGCGACCTCGCACGTATGACGGGCATTAAGGGCGTGTATCGAAACGTGCACCTGCACGCCCTTAATCTTAAAGAGACCGCCATCCGCCATGCGGCAAAGCTCGGTCGCGCATACGACGAGTGCAACTTTATTGTCTGTCATATCGGCGGTGGCATTTCGATTTCTGCCCACCTTAAGGGCAAGATGGTCGACGGCAACGACATCGTTGGCGGCGAAGGTCCCATGGCGCCTACGCGCTGTGGCTCGGTCCCCGCGATCGAGGTCGCGAAGTATACGGCGGAGCATGGTCTCGACGTTGCCCGCGCCCATTGCATGAAGACCGGTGGCTTCGTTGACCTTCTGGGTACGTCCGATGCCATCGAGGTGTGCGACCGCGCCGCCGCGGGCGATGAGGCTGCGGCTCGCGCCTGGGATGCGATGGTCTATCAGATCTGCAAGTGGATCGGTGAGATGGCGTGCGTCCTTAAGGGCGACGTCGATGGCATCCTGCTTGGAGGCGGCATGGTTCACAGCAAGGAACTCGTTGCCGCCATCGAGGACGCCTGCTCTTGGATTGCCCCCGTGTCGGCTTATCCCGGCGAGTTTGAGCTCGAGGCGATGGCGTCTGGCGCCTGCCGCGTGCTCGATGGCGTCGAGGAGGCGCTCGTGTACAGCGGAGAGCCCGTGTTTACCGGATTCAACGACTAATAGTGCTGTGTTTGGGGCGGCCGCTGGTGATGCCTGGCCGCTCCGACCCTTTTCTTTAAGTGTAAGGATGGATCATGGATAAAACCAAGATCAAGTACCTGGTGGGCATTTACGCAGCCGCCATGTGCATCATGGGCATGCTCGTGCCCGTCCCCATCGTGGCCTCTGTTGCGGCGGCGTTTCCCAACGAAAACATCGCTGCCGTCCAGATGATCATCGGCATCATCCCGTTGATGATGGCGTTGTCCGCCATGCTCGTCTCTTCACAGCTTGCCTCTCGCGTGTCCAAGAAGAAGACGACGCTCGTCGGCCATATTATCGTGATGCTGGCAGGCGCCTCGGTGCTGGTGTTCCACGACTCGCTCGGTCAGGTCTTAGCGGCTTCTGCTGTCATGGGCCTTGGTCTCGGCGCCGTGCAGAATTCAACGGATGCTCTTATCGCGGATTACTTTGGCGGAAAGCAGCGCTCGTTTGTCATGGGCATCTACTCCACTTTTGTTGCATTGGGCGGCATTATCTGGACGATGGTTTCCGGCATCTTGGGTTCTGCCGAGTGGTTCCACAGCTATGCGGCGTACTTCATCATGATCATTTTCATCGTGATCGAGGCCGTTTGCCTTCCCGAGGGCCATCTTGAGCCCAAGCGCAAGGTCAACGTGTTCGCCAATATGCCTAAAGAGGTCGCGATTATCACGCTCATGAGCTTTGTGTTCGTACTCACGTTCCAGCTCTTCAGCTCTAACGTCTCGCTGCTTGTTGTGGGTCGCGGCTTTGGCGGTACCGTGGAGGCCGGTCTTGCCTCTACTGTTATGACCGTTGCTGGTATTGCGGCTGGTCTTTTGGTCGGTCCGCTGTTTGCCAAGTTCAAGAACCTGGCTATGCCGATCGCGTGGGGCGTGACGCTCGTTGGCCTGGGCCTGACGCTGGTTGCGCCCGCCTTTATGGTGCTGTGCGTTGCGGGCTTTGTCGTTGCGTTGGGCAAGGAGACCTACGTGCCGCTGGAGGGCAATTTTGCCGCCGGCAACTCTGCCCCCGAGGGACGTGCGTTTAACCTCGCCATTGGCATGGCGGGCATCAACTTTGGCATGGCACTGTCTCCCATTGTGTTTGAGGCCGTAACGTCGCCGTTTGGTGCAACGATTGACCAGAAGTTCATCGCCGGCATGATCGTCTGTGCGGCGTGTGTCGTCTTTGGCGCCATTAAGTATCGCAAGCTCACCCCGGCCCAGCTTGCCGAGGCCGAGAAGATGGCGGCCGGCGGCGAGGCGGAGTAGCCGTTCTAGTAGTTGCTTTGCCGTACATCATGTTTTATCGGGGCCGCCGACATATGCCGGCGGCCCTCTTTCTATCAATGACTTTGAATGGCTTACGGCTATGAAGCTACCTGTCAGGCGCGTTATCGGTATTCTCAACGGCTTCTTTAACCCGCTATTGCTCTGCGTGTTTCTCCCCATCATCGAAGGGGCGCCTGGCTTGGATCTGACGAACCCCACGGGCTTTTGGGGACAACTCATCGTGGCCACGGTGATCGCCGAGGTTCTGAGCGCACTCCCGATGTTTGGCAAAACGGTCGGTATGTGCCTGAACTTTTTTGGTTTTGAGCAGGGGAGTACATCGCACAAGATCGCCGGTACGGTCATCGGTGCCACGCTCCTTTTTATGGTGATCGGTTTTGGCGAGATTGCCTTCCGGGGAGGATTCGGAACGATTGAAGGCCGTACGTTCTTCGCGCGTTGGGCAGGCCTTGTCACAAAGGGGTGGGCTTTTGTGGTTATCGCCGGCGTGCTGCTCGATCCCTTTACAGCGGCTCTCGGCCGCATGATAGCTCGCGAAGAGAAGTAATAGCTCCTCGCCTATCGAATGCCGGCGGACGGGGCGCCGGGGCTGTAGTCTTCCGAGCGTTTACAGTCCTGTCGCTCCGTCCGCCGGCATTCGACCGCAACATGTTGGTCAAGCATAATCTTTTGGATTCTTTTGGCGTGAGCGGCTTGGTTTTGGTAGGATTTGTCAGCGGCTTGACTAAGGGGGTTTTATAACTGCCATGCAGGTAGCCGTGTTGGTAACGTTTTACCGACTTGTCCAATGCCCCTCATTTTTAATGCGTCTGCAAAATGACCAATTGCTTTGACCTGCTGAAACACTATATGTTGTGTTTGACCTAAAAAAAGAATACAGGATATAGATGCTTCTTTGTCGTATGATAGATGGCGGACAGAGAACGAAGACCTTAATCGTCCCATTTGGACACGCCTTTGAGCTTGATTGGCTCTAGGGAATGTCCGCATGGAGGCTTATGGTTTATCGAGAACACAGATTGCGCGACGGCGCCGCAAGACAGGGGCAAGCCCTGCCGGGCATCGTTTGGCTCTGAAGCGCAATGAGGCTACGACCCGAAAGAGGCAAGAGGATGAAGATCATCAAGCGCAGCGGCACCGAGGTTGTCTTTGACATCGATAAGATCGTCAATGCCATCCGCGCCGCAAACTTGGAGGTCGAGGAGAGCTCTCGTCTAACCGACCGTCAGGTGGTTTATGCGGCACAAAACGTCGCCGAGGCATGTGAGAATGCCGGACACACCGTTTCGGTCGAGGAGATTCAGGATTTGGTCGAGGACGAGATTATGCGTCTCGACTGCTACGAGGTTGCCCGCCACTACATCATCTATCGCTATGTTCAGAGCCTGAAGCGCCAAAAGAACACGACCGATGACAAGATCCTGTCGTTGATCGAGTGCAACAACGAAGAGGTCAAGCAGGAGAACTCCAACAAGAACCCGACCGTCAACTCCGTTCAGCGCGACTACATGGCCGGCGAGATTTCCAAGGACCTGACCCAGCGCGTGCTGCTGCCCCAGGAGATCGTGGATGCCCATAATGAGGGCCTGATCCACTTCCACGATTCCGATTACTTTGCCCAGCACATGCACAACTGCGACCT
>USDH01000086.1 GCA_900553415.1 uncultured Collinsella sp.
TAGACCATCATGATGTTCGCAAAGGTGCGGAAGTGCGGGAACACGCAGAATACCCAATAGAAGCGAATACCGCAGACGCAGATCATGGTGATGAGGGCGGGCATGAGCGAGATGCCAAAGCCGCGCAGGTAGCCGGACATGTTTTCGTAGAACATGCTAAAGGCGTAGGCAGGGAAGATCGAGCACACGCGGATATAGCCGATCGAGACGATGTTGGGGTCGCTGTTGAACAGCGCCAGGATTTCGCGTCCCAAGCCTACGATGATGACGATGGTGGTGAGCGCGACGATACCGCCTTCGACCAGGCAGACCTTGAGCGTCTTGGTGCAGCGGTCGATTTGGCGGGCACCGTGGTTTTGTCCCACAAAGGTGGTGCAGGCCTGGCTAAAGCTGTTGAGCAGGTTGTAGCACACGTACTCCAGGCTCATGGCAGCGCTCGATGCCGCCATGACCTCGGTGCCCAAGCTGTTGATGGCGGACTGGATGATGATGTTGGCGACGGCAAAGACAGCGCTTTGGATGCCGGCGGGCAGGCCGATCTTGACGATGCGCTTGAGGGCGACGGGGTCTAAGCCTAAGTCGCGTAGGGTGACGCGGACGACGGAGTCGGTCTTGAGCAGGCGAATAAAGAGCGTAGTGGCGCTGACGGTGTAGGCGATGGCGGTGGCGATGGCGACGCCCGCGACGCCCCAGTGGAGTACGGGGACAAAGATGAGGTCCAGACCAATGTTGAGGACGGTGGATACGGCAAGCGCCTGCAGCGGCATGCGGGTGATGCCGACGGAGCGGAAGATCGCGGCCTCAAAGTTGTAGAGCAAGATCGAGGGCATGCTGAGCAAAAAGACGCGCAGGTAGAGCGAAGCGAGCGGCATGGTCTCGGCAGGCACGTTGAGCGCAGCGAGCATGGGCTCGGCAAAGATCTCGCCCAGTGCGATGACGACAAAGCCCACGAGCGCCATTAAAATCGAGGTATGGACGGCGCGTTTGACCATGTTCTGATCGTTGCGGCCGATAGCATTGGCGATGACCACGTTGGAGCCAAGCGACATGCCGATAAACAGGTTGAGCATAAGACTGGTAAGCGGAACATTGGAGCCGACCGCCGCCATGGCGAGGGTTCCCTGGTCGCCCGAGAAGTTACCGATAATGACCGTGGCGATGAGGTTCGACAGCTGCTCCAAGATGCTCGTGGCGGCCACGGGGAAGGCGAACAGGGGAATATTGCGCCACAGCGATCCGGTGGTCATGTCAATATGCTTAGATACGGTATCAGCCATACGCTCTCAATCTCTAACGTGCTATATCGTGCTTATTTGCGCAGACGATGATACTCCTAATCGCCTAGTCGTTGGGGGCGTTCTTAAACGATTAGTCATTCAAGAACGTCCCCAATGACTAGGCGGGGAAGGCGTGCGACAATGGTGGGCGTTGTGTTGTTCGCGCTAAGGAGTTGCCATGTTGTTGTGTCCCGTTTGCCATGAGCCGTTGGTGGACGACGAGCGCGGTGCTGCATGCGCGGGCGGACACCGGTTTGACCGTGCGCGCGAGGGCTATCTATATCTGCTGCGCTCGTCCAAGAGCGGCGACTCCATGGGTGATCCCAAGTCGCAGGCGCGCAGCCGTCGTGACTTTCTGAACTGCGGTTACTATGCACCGTTGCGCGATGCGATGGTTGAACTGGTACGCAAGCAGGTGTCTGGGCGTGCCTCGACTACGAACGGCCCCATGACGCTGCTCGATATATGCTGCGGCGAGGGTTACTACACCAGCGCCATGGGCACGGTGCCGGGCGTGGACGCTTATGGCTTTGACCTGGGCAAAGAAATGGTACGTCTGGCTGCCAAGCGCGGCGATGCGACCTATTTCGTGGCCAACATGAAGGATATCCCCGTGGCCGATGGCGCCTTCGATATGGTGACCGAACTCTTTGCTCCCTTTAACGAGCGCGAATTTGCCCGCGTGCTGGCGCCAGAGGGCTCGCTCTACACCGTGGTGCCGGGCGCCCGTCATCTCTTTGGGCTCAAGGAGGTGCTCTACGACACGCCGTACCTTAACGATGAGAAGCTGCCGAAGACCACCGAGCTCGAGTTAGTCGGAACGCAGCGGGTATCTGTGAATATTACGCTCCAGACCCAGGCTGACATCGAGGCGGTGTTCCAGATGACGCCGTACTACTACCGCACGCGACCCGCCGACAAAGAGCGTCTGGCAAACCTAGATACCCTCCAAACCGACATCGATTTCATCATCGCCGAGTACCGCCACAGCTAACAGCCCGCCAAAAAGGGACGGGTTTATTTTGGTAGGTTTTATCTGGGCAAACGTAAAGGGACGACCGCGTGCTACGCGATCGTCCCTTTTTATTGGCGTATATACCAGAGTCGCTGAGCGATTGACACGGATGTAACTTAGCTCAAACGGTCCATGCCCTCTTTTTTGACGCGGCTGGCGAGTACAAAGTAGATAATGCTGACAATCAGGCCGGTAAAATCGGGGATGCTTGAGCCGGTCCCACCCAGGAGGGGCAGGGAGAGAAGCAGGCTGATGGCCGAGCACGCTAGGCAGACGATGGACCAAATCCAAACAACGCCAGCCTTGGCGGGATTATTTGCCGCGCGGATGCCAAAGACGGCGGTCACAATTTCGACGATGCCCAATACGATGACGACGACGCAAGAGACGATTATGGCACTTGTGATATCGCCTGCCGCGCTGCCCGCAAAGAGCGCTGTGGCACCCATGCCTGCGCTCAGAATGCCGACGACAAAGAAGAAGAACGATAAGATTTTGAGTAATTTGCAGGCGTTGCTCATGGCTGGTCCTTTCGATACGGGTACGGCCGGTCTGGCGTAGCCCATGTGCTGTACATATGGTGAAGCACATTGTAGTTCAACGCGGCGATGCATGCGCCTGAAAGCACTTTGAGCCCGCGCGGTCCAACCCAACCTTTCAAAAAGGAAAGCTGGGCGTAAGCCAAATCGATGGCAGCTCATGTGCGGCGCTGAGATGATGAGGCCGTAACAAGGAGTTGGTCTCAAGGAGGAGCCATGGTGTACGGAGTTAAGCAAGTGCGTGAGCCGCGGTCGTTGGGAAGGCGCATGAGTGATTCCGTGATCGCTGCCGTGTGCACGGGATTGATGGCGGTGCTTTGCATTGGGATGCTGTGGGCCATGTCGCATGTGGGACAATAGCGGACGGTTGGGTGCCGACATAAACGGCGCTCACGTATTCGTTTTGCTTGTTAAGGAGTGTCCATGGGTGTCGTCGATCCCTTTTCTGTTGCTCGGGCGGCAGGGCTCGAGTTAACCAGGACACCCGAGGGCCTTACGCTCACCGATGGCTCGATGGAGTTGCGAGCCGATTTTGCCCGCATGCTTCCACGGCTCAAGCAGGGCCGTTTGCAGCAAGAGCTACTGGTGAAGGCTGCGCGCACAAAAGGCATCGAGCGCCCATGGGCGATTGATGCCACGGCAGGCTTTGGCGAGGATTCGCTGCTACTGGCGGCCGCGGGCTTTACCGTCGATCTGTATGAACAGGATTGCGTGATCGCGGCGCTCCTTAAGGATGCCTTGGATCGTGCGGCAGATGATCCGGCGCTTGCGACTGCCGTGGCGCGCATGCGCTTACATGCGGGCGAGGACAGTATTGTCGGCCTTCGCCATACAGCTGAGCTGATCGGACGGGGCGAGCTCACCGCTCCTGACGTGGTGTATCTGGACCCCATGTTTCCCGAGCGCACCAAGAGCGCGGCGGTCAAAAAGAAGTTTCAGCTCTTGCATCATTTGGAGCAGCCGTGCGCCGACGAGGAGACGCTGGTCCAGGCAGCGCTTGCGGTGTATCCGCGCAAAGTCGTTATCAAGCGGCCGGTGAAGGGGGCGCTGCTTGCCGGCGTTAAGCCGAGCTATCAGCTCGCGGGCAAGGCTGTCCGCTACGACGTTTTGGTGCCGCCACGCCCGTAGCTTGCGCGCGATGGCTGGCACTCCGTCAGCGCCGTGCCGATGCGGAGCCTATTTCCAGGGGTGCGACGTCAGATGCCATCCGCCGCAGTATTCGCATTTGTAGCAGGCTAAACCGCGCCGTCCGCGGTTTTCGCAGTCGGCCATAACGGCCTCGGCCTCGGCGCGCGTGTCGTAACGGTTTTTGCGCTCGCACGACTTGTAGCGCCAGGCTTCATCGCGCTCGGCATCCAGGGCGTCGCGACGCTCGTCTTCGCGCGCAAACAGGTCGCTCATATCGCCGCCCGTGGCAGCGCCCAAAAACTCGCTTTTGGCCTTTGACCAGGCGGCTCGCTTTTTGCTTCCCATCTGCTTCGCGCCCCTCTCCAAACGTTGGTATCATTGCTCAATCAAAGTGATACCAATAAACGTGAGGTCGCCGCGTGATGATCAGAAAAACCCTCGATACCGACATTCCCGCCATCATGGCTATCTATGACGCGGCCCGCGCCTTTATGCGTGCGCATGGCAACGCCACGCAGTGGCCCGAGGGCACGCCTTCTGCCGAGCAGCTGGCTGCCGATATTGCCGCTGGTGGCAGTTACGTGTGCGAAGTCGACGGCCGCGTGGTGGCGACGTTTGCCTTTTTACCGGGTCCGGACGAGTGCTATGACGTCATCGAGGACGGTCAATGGCGCAGCGACACTCCGTATGCCGTGCTGCATCGCGTGGCATCCGACGGCACCGTGCACGGTATCGCGGCCGCGATGTTTGCCTTTGCCAAGGAGCGTGCCGACCACCTGCGTATCGATACGCATGCGGACAACCTGCCCATGCAGGGCGCGAGCATGAAAGCGGGGTTCGAGCGCGCCGGCGTCGTGTATGTGTCAGACGGCACGCCGCGTGTTGCGTTTGACTGGCTGCGCGAGGCATAAAGGCCGAGTCACATACCAGCGTTTCATCGAAATGAAAATGGCCCCGAGTGGGGCCATTTTTGGTAAAACGCGTTGTTGTGGGGCTCGCGTTGTTACTGCCCCAGATGAACCAGGGCAGACAAAAGGGGAGGTGCCGGCTTTCGCAAGGCGCGAACCTACGAAAATCGCCGCGCGGCAACGCGGGGCGATGAGCTCGGTCGGGGGATAGGGCCCGCTTCGCCCGCCGGCCCGTAAATTGTATCATCCAGTGTGGAGCGTGAGCGCCCGTTGCCGCGTGCGATGGGCTTGTAATAAGAGGAGAGCCATGTCGAAGCAAGCGGTCGTTGGAATCTTGGCGCATGTCGATGCCGGCAAGACCACGCTGGCCGAGGCCATGCTGTTCAACGCAGGGCGCATTCGCAGGCGCGGCCGCGTTGACGATGGCGATTCGCATCTGGACACTAATGCGATCGAGCGCGAGCGTGGCATCACGATTTTCTCGTCGCAGGCCGCGTTCGACCACGGTGATACCCACGTCATGCTCGTGGATGCGCCGGGGCATGTCGATTTTTCTGCCGAGGCAGAGCGCACATTGCGTGCGCTCGACTACGCGATTTTGGTTGTGGGCGCCAACGACGGCGTGCAGGGGCACACCGAAACCCTGTGGCGCCTGCTTGCGCGCTATGACATCCCGACGTTCATCTTTATCAACAAGATCGATTTGGAGAATCCCGGCCGCGATGTTTTGCTGGCACAGCTTGGGCAACGTCTTTCCGAGGGCTGCCTGGATGCGAACGAACTGCTGGCGGGCGGCGCCGCTTGGGAGGACGCTGCCGCGTCGGACGAGGCGGCCCTCGAGGAGTTTCTTGAGACGGGTGAGCTTTCCATCGCAACGCTGTCGCGCATGGTTGCGGAGCGCAGGCTCTTTCCCTGCTTTGCCGGCTCGGCGCTCAAGGACCAGGGCGTGGGCGAGCTGCTGGATGGTATGTGCACGCTGATGCGTGAGCAGGCGTGGGCCTCGGAGTTCGCCGCGCGTGTCTATCGTGTCAGCCGAGGTGTTCGCGGCGAGCGCTTGGCTTGGATAAAAGTGACCGGCGGCACGCTGCGTGCAAAACAGATGATCGAGGGGCACTCCGGTGCCGAGGCATGGGAGCAGAAAGTCGATCAGGTGCGCATCTATAACGGCGAGAAGTACGAGCTTGCCCAGGAAGTTGTCGCTGGCGGCATCTGCGCCGTGACGGGCCTCGCGCACGTTCGCCCGGGTGATGCCCTGGGCGCGGAGCCCGCGGGCGATGCACCTGTCATTGCGCCGGTCCTCACCTATACGGTGCTACCGGGCGAACATGATGTCCACGCGGTGTTCAAAGCGCTGACCGAGTTGGCAGACGAAGACCCCATGCTCGGCGTAAGCTGGAATACGCATCTTGAGCAGATTCATTTGCAGTTGATGGGCGCCGTGCAACTCGAGGTCGTGCAGCGGGTGTTGGCCGAACGCTTTGGCCTTTCGGTTGCGTTTGAGTCTGGTGGCATTCTCTATAAGGAGACTATTTCGCAGCCGGTCGAGGGCGTGGGCCACTTTGAGCCGCTGCGCCACTATGCCGAGGTGCATCTGCGTCTGGAGCCGTTGCCAGCGGGTTCGGGCGTGCAGTTTGGCACCGTGACCTCGACCGACGAGCTCGATCTTAACTGGCAGCGTTTGGCGCTCACCAACGCTATGGAGCGCGATCACCTGGGCGTGCTGACCGGCTCGCCCATCACCGATGTGCGCATTACGCTCACGGGCGGCCGCGCTCATGCCAAACACACCGAGGGCGGCGACTTTCGCCAGGCCACGTACCGCGCGATTCGCCAGGGGCTCATGCAGGCGCGTGAGGCCGGCGCGGCGGTGCTGTTGGAGCCGTGGCACCACTTTGAGCTCGAGGTGCCGGGGGAGTGCGTGGGCCGGGCGCTCTCAGACGCCACGCGCATGGGTGCCGAGTACGAGCC
>USDH01000087.1 GCA_900553415.1 uncultured Collinsella sp.
ATGTGGCAGGAATATGCCAAGGCCGATCCTGCGGGTTTTCGCGCTGCATTGGTAGGTGCGTTCTTGGGTGAAGCCCAGCTGCACGATTCGCAGCAGCGCACCTTGGATGTTCTTGATGCAGGCAATTCTGCTTTAGCCATCATGGGAACGGGGCGCGGCAAGTCTCTTATCTTCCATGTGCATGCCGCGCGCGAGGCGGTCCTTCGCGGGCGTGCGAGCATCTTTGTCTATCCGCTGCGTGCGCTCGTTGCCGACCAGGCCTATCACCTCTCGTCGACGATGGCCGCGCTCGGCATTGGCGTGGGCGTGTTGACTGGCGAGACCGTGGAGGCGGCGCGCGATGACGTGTTTGCCGGCTTGGCTTCGGGCCGCACCGGCATCGTGCTCACGACGCCCGAGTTCCTGTCCATTCACCGCGACCGCTTTGCGCGTTCGGGACGCATCGGTTTTGTCGTTATCGATGAGGCGCATCATGCCGGTCTTGCCAAGGGCGGCGACCGCAGCGCATACCTCGACATGCCCGATATCCTCAAGGCCCTGGGCGATCCGGTCGTTATGGCGGCGACGGCCACCGCGACGGCTCCGGTCGTGGCGGAGCTTGCCCGCGTGTTGCCGATTACCCGTACGGTGGTCGACGAGACGGTGCGCGAGAACTTGCAGCTCGAGGATGACCGAGATCTTGCGAGCCGCGAGAACCGCCTGGTGTCAATCGTGGCGACGGGGGAGAAGACCGTCATCTACGTCAACTCGCGCGACCAGTCCGTGGCGCTTGCTAAGACGCTACGCAAACGCGTTCCCGACTACGCGTCGCATATCGCCTTTTACAACGCTGGCCTTACGCGCACCGACCGCCATCGCGTAGAAGAAGCGTTTCGTGACGGAAGCCTCAGTTGCATCGTTTCGACCTCTGCCTTTGGTGAGGGCGTGAACCTGCCCGATATCCGTCATGTCGTGCTCTACCACATGCCGTTTGGCGGCATTGAGTTTAACCAGATGAGCGGCCGCGCCGGTCGCGATGGCCGGCCCGCCGTGATCCATCTGCTCTATTCGTCGCGCGACGCCCGCATTAACGAGCGCCTACTCGACTGCTATGCGCCCGAGCGCGACGAGCTCGTCACGCTCTATCGTGCGCTGCAGACCATGTGGCGCTCCAACCGTGGCAAGACCGGGGACGATTCCTTTAGCGCGAGCGATATCGACATCGCGCAGATGTGCCTTGCCATCGATGCTCGCACGCCGGTCGACGAGCGCTCGGTGGAAAGCGGCCTGGGAATCTTCGAAGAGCTTGGTTTCTGTCGCGTTTCGGGGTTTGACGACACCCGTCGCATCGCGATGGCCGAAAACCCTGGCCGCGTGCAATTGAGCAGGTCAATTCGCTATTTGGAGGGCTTGCGCTCGCGCATGGAGTTCTCGGCTTTCCGGAGCTGGGCGCTCGATTCGTGTGCTTCTGATATGCTAGCCAAAGTTAACCGCCCGATCGTACCGCGGGCCTAGGGGAAGGGGACCTCGATGGATGCCGCAGCCCGTACCGCCCATGATTCCACTCTCCAGCCGTTTTCGGAGATGGAGCACTATAAGCATGCCGATGAGCTGCCGCCCGAGATTATGGCGGACAGCTACGACAAACTGGAGCGCCTGTGCCTCAAATATATGAATGAGGACGACTTTTCTAAGGTGGAGCAGGCCTATTGCTTTGCTGCCGAGAAGCACTGCAACCAAAAGCGCCGCTCGGGTGAGATGTACATCAACCATCCCGTCGAGGTGGCCATCATTTTGGCCGATCTCAAGATGGACTGCGATGTGGTGTGCGCCGCGCTGCTGCACGATACCGTCGAGGATACCGAGACCTCGCTTGCCGATGTTTCCGGCCTGTTTGGCGATACGGTGGCCGAGCTCGTCGATGGCGTGACCAAGCTCACCAACATCGAAGTCGATAGCATGGACGAGAAGCAGGCGCTTACGCTGCGCAAGATGTTCCTTGCCATGTCCAAGGACATCCGCGTCATTATCGTCAAGCTTGCCGACCGCCTGCATAACATGCGTACGCTGGCGGCCCTTCGCGAGGACCGTCGCCTGTTTAAGGCCCGCGAGACCATGGACGTGTATGCGCCCCTAGCCGACCGCCTGGGCATGAGCTCCATTAAATGGGAGCTCGAGGACCTGTCCTTCTTCTACTTGGAGCCCGATGCCTACCAGCGCATCTCGCGCATGGTAGCCGAGTCGCGCGAGGTTCGCGAGCGCTATCTGGCCGAGACCATCAAGACGCTCACCGACGAGCTCAACCGCATTGGCCTGGAGGACTTCCAGATCAATGGTCGTTCCAAGCACTATTGGTCCATCTATCAAAAGATGAAGCGTAAGGGCAAAGAGTTCTCCGAGATTTACGACCTGGTGGCGCTGCGCGTCATCACTCATTCGGTGCGCGATTGCTATTCCACGCTTGGTGCCGTGCATACCTTGTGGCATCCCATGCCCGGTCGTTTTAAAGACTATATCGCCATGCCCAAGGTCAATAACTACCAGTCGCTCCATACGACGGTTATCGGCCCCACAGCCCGCCCGCTCGAGATTCAGATTCGAACCTATGAGATGCATGAGCAGGCCGAGTACGGCATTGCCGCCCACTGGCTCTATAAGAAGTCGGGCGGTTCGTCTGCGTCTAAGACCAATGATGCCCAGCGTCTGGACGACCAGATTAACTGGCTCAAACATTCGCTCGATTGGGCTGCGTCTGATGAGATTACCGACGCCAAGGAATACCTGCATTCGCTGAAGGTTGACCTCTTCGATCAGGAGATTTTTGTCTTTACGCCCAAGGGCGAGGTCATGGCGCTTCGTGCCGGCTCCACGCCGCTCGACTTTGCCTATGCCGTTCACACCGAGGTGGGAAACCATTGCGTCGGCGCCAAGATCAACGGTGCAGTGGCCCCGCTCACGCACGAGATCAAGACGGGCGACCGTGTCGAGATTTTGACTAACAAGAGTTCCAAACCGTCGCGCGATTGGCTCAAGATCGTCAAGACGCCTTCGGCCAAGTCGAAGATTCGCCGTTACTTTGCTGCCGCGACCAAAGACGATGACGCTGCAGCCGGCCGCGATATACTGGCCAAGGACCTGCGCAAGCGCGGGTATGGCATCTCTACGCCGCGTTCCACGCGTGCGCTCAATGCCGTGGCCGAGCAGTTTAACTACAAACAGCTCGAGGACCTATTTGCCGCCGTCGGTGCCGGTAAGGTCGCCCCGCGTGCCGTGGGCAACAAGGTCGAGCAGATCTTGGATCCCAAGCCCGAGGAACAGCTCACCAAGGCCGAGGCTATCGCCGAGGTCGTGAAGCAGCCCGCTCGCGGCTCCAACCGCAAGCCGCAAAAGCGCGGCAAGAGCGCCAGTAACGGCATTATCGTCAAGGGCGAGAGCAACAGCGGTCTGCTGGTCCGTTTGGCGCATTGCTGCAATCCGGTGACGGGCGACGACATCGTCGGCTTCATCACGCGCGGTCGTGGCGTTTCGGTGCATCGCGCCAATTGCCCCAACGTCAAGGGTCTTATGGAGCATCCCGAGCGCATGATCGAAGTGGAGTGGGACGGCGCTGCCGACACCCTCTTCCAGGTCGAGATCGTGGTCGAGTGCCTGGACCGCATGGGCCTGCTCAAGGATGTCACCATTGCCATTGGCGATGCGGGCGGCAATATCCTTTCTGCCGCCACGTCGACCAACCGCGAGGGTATTGCAACCCTGCGCTTTATGGTCGAGATCTCGGACGCGAGTGGTCTGGATCCGCTGCTGGCTTCCATCAGCAGCGTCGATTCGGTCTACGATGCTCGCCGCCTGATGCCCGGCGAGGGTGGAGCCCAGCTTAAGCGCCGCGTTTAGTCGCGACGAGCGTGTCACATTATCGATATTCGCTACACTCGAGGCATCGTTTGATGCCTCGAGTTCTATAGAGAGGAGAGGGACATGAGTGCTGTGTCCTTGGATTTAACTCCTAAGGGATCGGTCGAGATCGAGACGCTCGTAAACGGTCCCATTCAGACTAATAGCTATGCTGTTATTTCGGACAATGAGTGCGTGATTATCGACCCCGCGTGGGAAGGCGAGCGTTTGGTGGAACATATTCGAGCCGAGCATCCCGATGTGCAGGTGCTCGGCGCCATTTGCACGCACGGTCACGCCGACCATGTTGGCGGTGTCGCTGGAGTTCGGGCCGCCGTTGGCGCCGACGCCCTGTACGAGCTGTGTGGCAAGGACGCAGCAGTGCCGCATGCGAATATCGAGGAGCAGCGAGCTATGTGGGGCATCGAGACGCCCGATCCGGGTGAGCCGACGCGCCTGCTCGCCGAGGGCGATGCTATCGAGGTGGGCGATATCTGCCTGCAGGTGATCGAGACGCCAGGGCATACGCCGGGCGGGATCGTCTTGTTTGCTGTCACCGAGCAGGGGGACATTGCCTTTGTGGGCGACACCCTGTTTCCGGGCGGGCACGGCCGCACCGATCTTTCCGGAGGAGACGAGGCGGCGATTCTGCGCTCGCTCTCCAAGCTCGCCCGGCTTCTCCCGCCCGATACCGTTTGCCTAACCGGTCATGGCGATTCGACCACCATGGCACGCGAGCTCATGCAGAATCCTTTCATGCAGATGTAGCTTAACAGTCGGCTTCTAAAGCACGAGAAATGTCCAAACGTCAAGCTATTTTTCCCCAACGGGTCGATTCCGTAGGGCAAACGGTCAAAAAAGTCTGTTTGGACGATATTCGTGAACAAACGAACGTTTATGCTCGGGTACGCCGTGGTAAAATCTCAGGCGTTATCGGAGCAACCTTACAGGAGGTTTCTTTTATGCTCGTCAACGCAGCAGACATGCTCAAGAAGGCTGAGGCCGGCAAGTACGGTCTTGGTGCCTTCAACACCAACAACCTCGAGTGGACCCTGGCTATTCTCCAGGCCGCCGAGGAGGCCAAGTCTCCGCTGATCCTTCAGTGCACCGCTGGTGCCGCTAAGTGGATGGGCGGTTTCAAGGTCTGCGCCGACATGGTCAAGGCTGCCGTCGAGGCCACGGGCGTTACCGTTCCCGTCGCCCTTCACCTCGATCACGGTTCTTACGAGGACTGCTTCAAGTGCATCGAGGCCGGCTTCACGTCCATCATGTATGACGGCTCTCACGAGGAGACCTTCCAGCTTAACCTCGACCGCACCAAGGAGCTCGTTGAGCTTGCCCACTCCAAGGGCATGTCCATCGAGGCCGAGGTCGGCGGCATCGGCGGCACCGAGGACGGCGTGACCTCCAGCGGCGAGCTCGCTGATCCTGCTGAGTGCAAGCAGATCGCTGACCTGGGCGTCGACTTCCTTGCCTGCGGTATCGGCAACATCCACGGCGTGTACCCCGCCGACTGGGCTGGCCTTTCCTTCGAGCGTCTGGGCGAGATCAAGGCCCAGACCGGCGACCTGCCCCTCGTCCTGCACGGTGGCACCGGCATCCGCGAGGATCAGATCAAGAAGGCCATCTCCCTGGGCATCTCCAAGATCAACGTCAACACCGACCTGCAGCTCGTCTTCGCCAAGGGCGTCCGCGAGTACATCGAGGCTGGCAAGGATCAACAGGGCAAGGGCTTTGACCCCCGCAAGCTCCTCAAGCCTGGTCGCGACAACATCGTTGTCCGCACCAAGGAGCTCATGGAGGAGTTTGGCTCCGTCAACAAGGCGTAAGCGTCGCTAAACTTCCCGCCGGAAGCCCCGGGTAAAGGCATGACCGTCTTAGATCTCGGCCGCACGCAGATCGCCGTCATCAACTTAATGGGCAATGTATACCTTGACGAGCACCTCGCCTGCCCGTTCCGCACACTCGATACGCTTTTAAAAACGCCCGACCTGCCGAAAATCTGCATTGTGGATTTTCACGCGGAAGCCACCGGCGAAAAGCGCGCGTTCGGCTATTATGCAGACGGCCGCGTCTCCGCTGTGTTCGGCACGCACACACACGTGCAGACGGCCGATGAAACCGTTCTGCCGAAGGGCACCGGATACATCACCGACGTCGGCATGACCGGCCCCATCGAGTCCGTACTCGGCGTCAGAACGGAGCTCGTCATCAAAAAGCAGATAAGCAAAATGCCCGTGCGGTTCGATTTTGCGGACGGCCCATGCAAGCTCGACTGCATTTTGTTCGATATCGATGAAAAAACAGGCCTCACCCGCAGCACAGAGCGTTTCTCCCTGCGCTAAACGTGATTTCTGTGCGGTATTACCCTTGTTTTTTCCCGCAAACTATGGTATAGTGTAGTTTGAAAATACATGCAAATATCTATCGGGAGCCGGTTTTTTCGCCTTCCGAACGTTTTTAGACAGGATGTGTATGCAGTGATTACAGGTAAACAGCTTCGCGACGCAGTCATCTCCGGCGCGAACAGCATATTGAAAAACCGGAAATTTGTGGATGACCTCAACATCTTCCCCGTTCCGGACGGCGACACGGGCACGAATATGTCCATGACGATCGGTGCAGGCAGCGACGCCATGCAGGCGCTTGCGGATAACGAAACAACCGCTAAGGTCGCAAAGACGGCGGCTTCCGCCATGCTGCGCGGCGCAAGAGGCAACTCCGGCGTTATCCTTTCCCTTCTGTTCCGCGGCTTCTCGAAAGGTCTCGAGGATACCGTAGAAGCAGACGGTACACAGCTCGCAGCGGCGCTCGCCATCGGCGTGGATTCCGCTTATAAAGCCGTTATGAAGCCGACCGAAGGCACCATTTTGACCGTTGCCCGCGTGGCGGCGGAAAAAGGCGCTGCGGCAGCCGAGATCGACAACGACCCCATTTACGTTTGGGAT
>USDH01000088.1 GCA_900553415.1 uncultured Collinsella sp.
AGTACTGTCACCAATTTAGTAGCAGCAAAATCGAGAGCAAAGTGCCTACTTTGAGCGATTCGAAGAGGTTGAAAGCCGTCAAACGCCCTTTAAAGGGGGTTAGATAAATTGATTTTGAGCCCATTTTCGCTCAGAACGGGCCGAAAAATATGACACCTCTTTTGCAACAGTACTCATATTTGGCATTTTTTGACCACGGGGTCCAAAACCATGTCCCAAAACACAAAAGGAGGGGCCTCGTAAGGCCCCTCCTTAGGAAAGGGAATCGATTTATTCCACAGCCGCAGATTAATCCTAGCCGCTACTCCATCATGTCGAGGACGGAGGGGCGAAGCTCGCTCTCGGCAGCCTCGGGATCGGTCTCGCGCAGGCGGTTGACGTAGCGGTTGTACCACATCACGGCAAGGCCCAGGAAGATAACTACACCGCCAACGTTGTAGACCAGTGTCAGCCACAGAGGCTGATCGAGCGGGATGGTGCCGCAGATAAGCACGAAGCAGAAGACCACAAGCAGGAATGCAGCAATGGCCAGGCCAAAGGTACGCGAACCCATGCGGAAGCCACGGGGAGCAGCATCGAAGTTCTTGCGCAGCATAAAGTAGGCAAGCAGGATCAGCAGCGGCGGGAGCAGAGCGGTGGCAGCCGTCATGTTGGTGACGATCATGAGCAGGTCGTCTAGGTTGCCGGAGCCCAGGGCCGGGATGATCAGGATGGGGACGACGATGGCAAACTGCAGCCAGGCAGCGCGGGCAGGAATGCCGTGCTCGTTGAGCTCGACGATCTTGCTACCAAAGACGCCCTTGGGGATCTCGGTGAAGAAGACCTTGATGGGAGCAGAGGTCCACATCATGAGGGAGCCCAGTGTGGCAGCGAGAAGGATCAGGCCAATGACGCGCGTGGACACTTCCATGGGAATGCCAAAGTGGACAAAGACAGCGCCGAATACGTCGAAGATACCGGTGGAGATGGCAACGCCGCCCTCGGGAATGAACAGGTTGACCAGCAGCGAAGCGCCTGCATACAGAAGGCCGATGGTCAGGCCGGCGATAACGACGGTGCGCACGAAGGCCTTGACGCCACCCTTAAGGTCGTTAAGGAACACGCCGACAGACTCAGCGCCGCCAACGCCCTGGATGATCCAGGCAAGCGTACCGAAGAAGCCCCACATAGTTGCGAAGTTGGTCGTGTCGGGAGCCATGTTAGCGGGGGTAGGAGCCGTAGCGAACTCGACGCCGCCAAAGGCAGCAGCCAGGGACAGCAAGATGAACACGGCAGTCAGGCCGAGAGCCGCGGTCGAGCCGAAGGAGGAAATGGAGCCGATCCACTTAGCGCCCTTGGTCGAAACCCACGTGGCGATAGCAAAGACGACGATCTCGATAATGGTGATCCACAGCTGCGAGAGCTCGGCATTGGCACCAAAGAACACGTAGCTCGCGTAAATGATGACGTTAGGCAGGACGGACGCAAACTAGAACAGGTTAACGAACCAGTAGCTAAACGCCGTCAGGAATGCCCAGCGGCCGCCCATCGAGGTCTTGACCCAGGCGTACACGCCCGACTCGGAGTCCTTGTTAAGGCCGACGAACTCGGCGGTAACCAGGGTATAGGGGACAAAGTACAAAAGCGTGGCGAAGAAGAACGACGGCGCAGCTGCCAAGCCGATGGCCGCGTTGTTGTTGATGATGTTCTTGATACCGAACACGGCGGCGACCGTCATGCCCAGCAGAGCGAACGAACCAATCGTTCCTCGTTTTTCAGAGCTCATAAGCCCTCCCAATCATCCGTTATATCTCATCTAAAACCGTCCGGACTGCAAGCGCAATCGTGGACGGCGCACCTGCTAAGGGGAATGGGGAAAAGGGAGTCAACAAAGCCATCCCCCTTAACGGCGCTAAGCAAACGCCCAAACGGACGAATACTACTTGTTGGGGAAGGAATAACCTTCAACCGTCACGTGCAGTACCACGACGCGGGAATCCGCGACATCGGCCACGACACGGTAGGCCTCGTCAATTTCGACGACGGCAACGCCGCCGGCGGGAATCGTCACGGTCTCCCCCATACCCTCAAAGCGCTCGCGATCGTCGATATCGCTGTAAGTGCGCGTGCAGGTAAGATCCGCCTTGGAAGCCACCTCGACGGTCAGGTCGCCGTCGAGCGGAGCGAGCACGGCATGGTAGCGACGGTGACCGACCAGATCGGCGGTAGCGGCCTCGCGGGCATAGACCCACCAGTACACCAACGAGTCGCCGATGGAGTAAGCCACGTCGTGCTGCAGGTCGGCAACGCCATCGAGCGCCTGACCGGTGCGCATCCACTTCTTGACGGACTTCATCTGAGCGTCGAAATCGGCGCGCGAGTTAAAGACATGCATGACTTATGCCTCCTTAATGGGTGCCAGCGCCTGAGCCAGATCGGCAGACGTCAGCGGTCGCAGGGACACCTCAAAGCTGAAGCTCTCAAAACGGGTGCGGTAGGAATCGAGCACCTCGGAACCCCAAGAGTTCGAACCAAGGCCGAGCAGCTGGTCGTTGATATTGACCGTAACCGCGTCGCCCTTGACAAGGTCGTAGACGTGCTTGGCGTTATCGATGGCCTCGCAGCTATAGGGCCATGCCGAGAACGAGAACGGGTTGGAAGCGGCGTCGCTCGGACGCGTCACGACCAGACCGTCACCGTGGCTAGAGCGCAGGGCGACCCAACGGGTGCCCTCGCGGTTAGCGCAATCCTGAGGCATAACGTAGGGCGTGAACATGTCGTCGACCGTAGTGCGGTAATGACCGACCGGGTTGGCGCGCAGCGAGTCCGGATAGTTCTCGCCCGGGCCGTGGCCATACCACTCGACGGCACGATCGCAACCGGGGACCTCGAAGGAGATGCCGATGCGCGGGATGATATCCGAGTAATCGCCGTAGGGCTCGCCGGAAACCTTGAGGTCGACGCGACCGCTCGGAAGCACGGTGTAGACGAGCTCGACGCGCATGCCGAACGCGCGGACGGGAGGAGCGATACGCTGGCTCACGGTAACGACGACCGCATTGCCATCCTGCTTCCAAGAAACCTTGCGGGTAGACGTCTGCATCACATCGATGAAGTTGTCCTTCCACAGTGAGTCATACTCCTGGGCATGGTTATCGACGAGCGGATGCCAAAAACCAACCTGGGGACCAGAGGCCATTACGTCGCGGCCGGATGCCTTCCACTCGCTCACGGTACCGTTGACTTTGCTGAAGGTCAGCTCGCCGTTGAGGGAGTGGATGCGGATCTCCTGCTCGGTCTCCTCAACCGTAAGCTCAGGACGAGCGGGGGGCACGATGGCCGGCGCCGGATGGTTTGCGATGGCAAACTGGCTTGCGCCCAGCTGGAACATCGGCTCGCACCAGACGTGAGCGGCCATGGTGTAGGCGCGCACGGTCAGCAGGGTCTCGCCCACTGCGGCCTCGCGAATCACCAGCGGCAGCTGGACGGACTCGCCGGGGGCAACCGCGCCGGGCATGAGCGTCTTGCGGCAGACCACGTCGCCGTCCACCAGGGTCTCGGCCGACAGGCAGACATCCTCGAGGGTGGTGAACCAACGCTTGTTGGTGACGGTCAGCTCGCCTGCCTCGGCGTCATAAGCCATGCGGACCGGGCAGATGACCTGGCCGTACTCGGTAAGGCCCGGGCTCGGCTGCTGCCAGGGGAACACCATGCCATCGATGCAGAAGTTGCTGTTGTTGGGGTAATCGCCGTTGTCGCCACCATACATATCGTAGGCAACGCCGTCCTCGGCCACAGCAGCCAAACCGTGGTCGCACCATTCCCAGATAAACTGGCCTTGGATGCAATCCCAGCGATCGAAGACCTCCTGGTACTCGGACAGGCCTCCGGGGCCATTGCCCATGGAGTGGCCGTACTCGCAGTTGATGCGCGGCTTGGGGAACGGATGCTCGCCAAAGTCGTTCATCTGCGACACACGGGAGTACATCGTGGAAATGACGTCGACGGTATCGGCGTTGCGGTCCTCCTCGTAATGGACCGGACGATCATCGAGCTCGTGAGCCTTGGCGTACATCGCGCGGATGTTGCAGCCATAGCCGCTCTCGTTGCCCATCGACCACATAATGATGCAGGCGTGGTTGCGCTCCTGCATCACCAGGCGCTCAATGCGGTCGACGTAGGCCGGCTCCCATGCCGGATCGTCGGTGACCAGGGCGATGTTGCCGATATTCTCGAAGCCGTGGCTCTCCATATCGGTCTCGGCGACCAGCATGATGCCATACTCATCACACAGCTCGTAGAAGCGCGGGTCATTGGCATAGTGAGAGGTGCGCACCGCGTTGATGTTGTGCCGCTTCATGAGCTCCAGGTCGCGGCGCATGCGATCGAGGCCCACGGCGCGACCCTTGTGATCGTCGTGATCGTGGCGGTTGACGCCATGCATCTTAAAGTAAGTGCCGTTGAGGTAGATATGATTGCCCTCGACCGTCACCTCGGCAAGTCCCTGGTGATGCGGAACGTACTCGCTGACCTCGTCGCCGTCGTAGACCTCAAACGTAAGGTCATAGAGGAAGGGGTCCTCGGGGTTCCAGAAGTGGGCATCGGCAACGCTGCACTCGGCATGGCCATCGACGCACTCGCCCGTAGCGACCACGTTCTCGCCATCGCTGAGCGTAAACACGACACGGGAAGCGCCCTCGGCCACCGTATCGAGCGTGATCAGAGCGGCATCACCCTCGCGGTGCGTGCGGAACCTAAAGTCGACCAGGTGCGCGGCGGGACGCTGCATAAGGTACACATCGCGGAAGATGCCCGAGGCCCACCACATGTCCTGATCCTCGATATAGCTGCCATCGCTGTACTGCAGGACCTTGACCGCAAACAGGTTGTCGCCCTCGACGAGCGCGTCGGTCACGTCGAACTCGGCAGACAGGCGCGAGCCCTTGGTCATGCCGATAAACTGACCGTTGACGTACAGCTCACCATAGCTCTCGATGCCGTCAAAGCGAATGATCTCGCGAGCGCCGGCAGGCACGGCGGGAAGGTTGACGATGCGCTGGTAGACGCCCGTGGGGTCGTCGGAGGGAACGAACGGCTGATCCACCGGGAACGGGAAACCCTCGTCGGTGTAGGCAAGGTTGCCATAGCCATCCACCTGCCACAGGTGCGGAACCTCCACGTGATCCCACTCGGGCTCGTACGTAGAGAGCTCCTCGTTGGAAACGGCAGCAGGCCCCTCAAAGAGGCGGAACTGCCACGAGCCGGACAGCTGGACAAACCCGCGCGACAGCTCGCGGCTGTACGTAGCGGCGAGATCGGCGGTCTCGTAACCCATAAAGTACGCATGGGGTGCCAGGCGGTTCCTGTGGGTGAGCGCTTGGTTTTCCCAATCGTTAATGGCGTCCATGGTGATGCTCCTTCGTCATCGTAGTGATTCTTGTGCAACCGGTTGTCCTTATCTTACGGGCGATGCAAAACCCTGTGCAACCGGTTGTCCGCTGAACGGTCGATTCTGCCGGATTAACGGTGCAACCGGTTGTACAACCGCCTCACTTATGTCACCCTGAGTATCGAAACTCAGCGCAAACATCATTCTTAAGCTCGTAGGCAACCGCCACGCCCGCTGATATCTCACCCACACGAGACGTATTCGATTGCGGCTTGGTTGCAAAACGACACCTGTCACCGGATATCATGAACGCTGTTCAGGTGCACTATAGTAAGCTGTATCCGCACCAGCCCGTATCAGTGACAACATCGACCGCATTTTCCAGGAGACGCCATGACCCAACCAGTTCGCACCGCACCTACGCTTGCCGAGGTTGCCGCAGCTGCCGGCGTGTCGCGCTCCACGGCATCGCGCGCCCTCAACGATTCGCCCCGCATTAGCGAGGAAACCAAAAAGCGCGTCCGTGCGGCGGCCAAGAAAGTCAATTTTGTCCCCAACGCTCGTGGCCGAGCGCTCGCTGTCGGGCGCACGGAAATCATCGCCGTGCTCGTGACCGAGCCCCTGAGTGAACTCTTCAGCGACCCCACCTATAGCGAGTTTTTGAGCGGCATTACCGAGGAACTGTCGGAGTCGTCCTATCTGCCCGTTATCTTGCAGGCGTCTTCTACGCATGAGCGCAACCGCGCACGCGAGCACTTTGAGCGCCGCTCGTTCGACGCCGTGATCGACGTCTCCCCCTACAAGGGCAGCGAGCTGCTCGAGGTGCTGCGCGAGCTGGGCGTACCCACCGTGTTGTGCGGCCAGCTCGAGGGCCACCCCTATCGCGACGTGTTCTCGACAGTCTACTCTGACGACGAAGAGGGCGGACGCTTTGCAGCGCTCGCTATGAAAGAGCGCGGGCGCAAAGATATCGTCGCCGTGTTGGGACCGCAAGACAACCCCGCTGTTGTCGACCGCCTGCGCGGCTACCGCACCGTCCTGGGCGAAGACCTCCCAGGCGCAAACGTTATCTATACCGGCTGGAACAGCGGAGACGGCTATCAGGCCATGCACCAGATCCTCGCGCGCGAGATTGCTTTCGATGGCGTGCTCTGCGGATCGGACCGCATCGCGGCTGGCGTCATCACCGCACTCAACGAGGCAGGCCTATCTGTTCCGGCGGACGTTTCCGTCGTCGGCTTCGACGATCACGAGATTGCGGCGCGCTGCGTCCCCGCGCTCACGACCGTCCGCCAGCCCCTGCGCGAAGAAGGCCACATGGCCGCCAACATTGCGCTCGACATGATCAAGGGCGCCGAGCCCACCACCTCCGTGATGCACATGCAGCTAATCCAGAGAGACTCGCTATAAGAAACTGGGGCAG
>USDH01000089.1 GCA_900553415.1 uncultured Collinsella sp.
TTTTCAGAACATTCCGCAGACCAGGAAACCCCCTTATCCGCAGCTCCGAAGGAGCAGGGTAAGGGGGTTTCCATGGTCGAGGACGTTCTGAAAACTAAGTCCAGCACGGGCCCGGACGAGAATAACCGACTACAGGTCGATGTGCGATTCCTTGATCGGGAACGGCTCCGCAAAGTGACAGGCACAGCAGTGGCCCGGGGCAACTTCCTTAAACTCAGGGAGCTTCTCAGAGCAGATACCCTGCGCGATCGGGCAGCGAGTGTGGAAACGGCAGCCGGTCGGCGGATCCAGCGGCGACGGCGGATCGCCAGCGAGGATGATGCGCTTGCGGGTCTTCTGGATATCAGGATCGGGAACCGGCACGGCAGACAGCAGCGACTGCGTGTACGGATGGTGAGGCTCGCTGTAGAGCGTCTTCCAGTCCGAAACCTCGACCATCTTACCCAGATACATAACGGCAACGCGATCGGAGATGTGCTGCACGACGGACAGGTCGTGGGCGATAAACAGATATGCGGTACCGAACTTGTCCTGCAGTTCCTTGAGCAGGTTCAGAACCTGGGCCTGAATGGACACATCCAGAGCGGAAACCGGCTCGTCGCAGATAATCAGCTTGGGCTTCAGCGCAAATGCACGGGCAATGCCGACACGCTGACGCTGACCGCCGGAGAACTCATGAGGATAACGGTTGATGTGCTCGGGGTTCAGTCCAACGACGTCGAGAAGCTCGCGGACGCGCTCAATGCGCTCCTCCTTGGTGCCCACGCCGTGAATGGTCATGGGCTCGGAGACGATCTCACCGATGGTCATGCGAGGGTTGAGCGAAGCATAGGGGTCCTGGAAGATGAACTGCATCTCGCGACGCATATCCTTGATCTCGTGCTTGCTCATCTCGGCAACATCTTTGCCTTGGAAGAACACCTTACCGGCGGTCGGCTTGGTCAGGCGCATGATGGTGCGGCCCGTGGTGGACTTACCGCAACCAGACTCGCCGACCAGGCCAAAGGTCTCGCCCGGATAAATCTCGAACGAAATGTCATTCACAGCAGAGACGACACGCTTGGAGAAGCGCTTGGCGAACATGCCGGACTCAGCGGGAAACTCCTTAGAGAGGTGCTCGACCTTCAGCAGCGGAGTACGCTCGTTGGTATCTGCCACTACGCCTCGCCTCCCTTCTTGGAATCCTTGCGCGTACGGGACGTCTCAGGAGCGTTCTTAAGGAACTCGGGGTCACCGGAGTAGTGGCACGCAGAGTAATGGCCAGACTCGGTGACAACTCGCTCGGGGCGCTGCTTGCGGCACTTGTCCGTCGCATAGGGGCAGCGAGGAGAGAAGACGCAGCCCTCGGGCAGGTTCATGAGCGAAGGCGGGTTGCCGTGAATCGGCGTAAGCGGCTTCTTCTCATCGATAGCCTGCTCCGGGATGGAGCGGATCAGGCCCCAGGTATAGGGGTGACGGCTCTCGTAGAAGATTTCCTCAGCAGTACCGAACTCGACGGGACGACCGGCGTACATAACCATGATCTTATCGGCCATATCGGCGACGACACCCAGGTCATGGGTAATCATGATGATGGCGTTGCCGTTCTTCTCCTGCATCTCCTGCATGAGCTCGATAATCTGAGCCTGAATGGTAACGTCCAGAGCCGTCGTGGGCTCGTCGGCAATCAGAATATCGGGGTCGCAGGCAAGAGCCATAGCGATCATGACGCGCTGACGCATACCACCGGAGAACTGGTGCGGATACTCGTTGACGCGCTTCTCGGGCTCGGGGATACCCACGAGGTCCAAAAGCTCGGTGGCGCGCTTGAGCGCCTCCTGCTTGGAGTAGCCACGGTGCAGACGAAGGCCCTCGCCCACCTGCTTGCCGATCTTATAGACCGGGTTCAAAGAGGTCATAGGATCCTGGAAGATCATCGCGATATCGTTACCGCGAATGTGCTGCATCTCTTCCTCGGTCATCTCGAGGATAGAACGACCGCGATAGCGAACGTCGCCGCCCTCGATCTTTCCCGGAGGCATCGAGATAAGACCCATGATGGTCATGGCGGTCACGGACTTACCGGAGCCGGACTCACCGACGACGCCCAGGGTCTCGCCGCGATCGAGCGTGTAGGATACACCGTCGACAGCGCGAACGACGCCGTCCTCGGTATGGAAATACATCTTAAGGTCATCGACCTCGAGTAGATGCTGGCCCTCGGGAACCGGCTGGTCCTTCAGGTCCACATAGTTCTTGTTCTTCTTCATCCTTATGCGTCCTTCATCTTGACGTCGAGGGCGTCGCGCAGACCGTCACCCAGCAGGGTGAAGGCGAGCACCGTCGAGAGAATTGCCAAACCGGGCATGATCATCATCCAGGGAGCAGTCAGAAGATACTGCTGACCGTCCTGAATCATGGAGCCCCACGAAGGCGTAGGCGGGATAACGCCCATGCCGAGGAAGGACAGGGCGGACTCGGTCAGAATGGCGCCACCAATGTTCATAGTCGCGTAGACCACGATGGAGGCAACGGAGTTCGGAAAGATGTGACGCACGACGATACGAGCATCGGATGCACCCATCGCGCGCGCAGCGTCAACATAGTCGTTTTCCTTGACCGTCAGGATCGCGGATCGGAAGACGCGCGCAATAGAAGGCCAGCCGAGAATACCGATGGCGATAAAGACATTCTGAAGACCACGGCCGATAACGGCGATCATGGCGACGACGAACAGCACGTACGGGAACGCTAGGAAGATATCCGCAAAGCGCATGATGATCGTATCCCAGATTCCGCCGTAGAAACCGGCCAGAGCACCCATGACCAATCCGATCACCGTGGAGATGGCGGTGGCCATAATACCGACGGAAAGCGAAACACGTGCACCGTAGATAACACGAACGAGAATGTCGCGGCCAAGGGCGTCGGTGCCAAACGGGTGCTCGGCACACGGAGCCAGCAGCGACGTCTCGGCCATGGTGGTCGAGTCGGAAGCCGTCGGCGAACCGAGCCAGGGCTTAGCCCACAGATCTGCGGTCAGGGCAACCAAAACGACGATGATGATCCAGCAGACACCGATAACGGCGAGCTTGTTCTTGCGAAGACGCTTAAAAGCGTCGCCCCACAGCGTGCGGGACTTGGCGGGAGCAGATGCGGCCTTGGTGGCGGTAGCCTGCTCCTGAGACTGAGAATCAGTTTCCTGCATGAGACGTACCTCCCTTAGGCCTTATCCGACGGACCGCCAAGGCGGATGCGCGGGTCGAGGAATGCATAGCTAATGTCGACGAGCAGGTTGATCACCATAACGACGACAACAATGAGCGTAACGCCGCCCATAACGATGGGCCAGTCACGCATGCTAATGGCGCGATAGACCTCATAGCCAATACCGGGCCAGTTAAAGACCGTCTCGGTCAGGATGGCACCAGAAAGCATGCCGCCAAAGTCGACACCAATATAGGTAACGACGGGGATGAGTGCATTCTTAAGCGCATGCTTGATGATGATCGCGCGATTGGAGAGACCCTTGGCCTTTGCCGTGCGGATGTAATCCTGGTTCATGACGTCAAGCAGCTGCGAGCGCATAATGCGGGCGGCGTAAGCGGTCGAAACCGAAGCCAGCGTAATGGTCGGAAGCACATAGTGCATCCAATCCTGATACTGAGAGCTGGAACCGCCGGCACCCGAGATCGGCATGGAGAATGCACCGCCCGTGGCGTCCTTGAGAATGACGCCAAAGAACAGCTGCAGCAACATACCGAGCCAGAAGGCCGGGACGGCAACGAGGATCGACGTGGTGAGCGTTACCAAAATATCCCAGAAGGAATAACGCTTTACCGCCGAAATGATACCCGCACCGATACCCATGATTGCCTCGAGCACGATGGCGCACGCGGCAAGTTTGACCGTATACGGATACTTCTGGGCAAAGATTTCCGTAACCGGCAGCTTGCGCTGGTACGAATTACCCAGATCGCCATGAAGCAGACCGTTCATGTAATACAGATAACGGTCTACAAGCGACGTCTGAACGGGATCGCCGTTCTCGTCAAGGATCGCGTTACCGTCCTCGTCCGTCTGGACCAGGTGATAGCGTACGCGAAGCTGAAGCTCTACCTCGGGGGACAGAGCCTTGTCTCCACCGATCAGCTTGATCGGATCTCCCGGCACGATATTCTGGAGGGCGAACAGAATCAGCGTAACGCCCAAAAACACCGGGATGAACTGAAGCACACGTTTAACGATGTACTTACCCATACCACTCCCCTATCTAGGGATTAACCTAAATGGGATGCCGATCGCCAGACCGGCATCCCAAAATTACCATCAGCCAGTTTACCCCAGGTTAGGGAGAACTGTATGTTTCCCATGAGGTCTACGTAAATACTTGACCCTCACGGAAGCTGCAAACTCTTAGGCGAGCTCAGCGGTACCCAGCTCGGCGTGCTTCTGCGGATCGACATAGAGGTGCTTGATGCGATCGGAGCCGACGATGGTGTGCGTGTAGAACATCACCGGGATGACCGGGCAGTCGGCGGCGACCATGGCGTCGGCCTCCTGCATCTTGGCGATACGCTCGTCGTCGTCAACCGTGGCGTCAAAGTCGGGGTTGCTGTAACCGGAGCGGTTGTCGCCACCCAGGGAGTCGGAGTGGAACAGCGGATACAGGAAGTTATCCATGATCGGGTAGTCGGCAATCCAGCCCAGACGACCGAACTGATAGTTGAAGTTCTGATACTGCTCGAGCAGGGCAGACCACTCAGGGGTATCGGAAGTTGCGGTAACGCCAACCTTGGCGAGGTCGCCGATGATGGACTCCATGATCTCCTTGTGGCCGCCGTCCTGGTTGTAGGACAGGGTCACATTGATGCCACGATCGCCGTTAGCGCCAGCGGGAGCGACCTTGTCGAGGTACTCGTTAGCCTTGTCGACGTCGTAGGCGCAGAACTCCCATGCGCCCTCCTTGTAGCCATCGATGCCCGGAGGAACAATGCCGTCGGCGGGGGTACGGGTACCCTTGAAGATGGTCTTGCAGATGGCCTCACGGTTGATAGCCAGGGAGATGCCCCTACGCAGGTCAGCGTTGTTGAACGGCTCGGCCGTGGTGTTGCACGTCAGATAGTACGTGGAAGGCTCGGAACCGAGCAGCATGCGCGCACCATCACTCATGGTGTAGCCATCCTTGGACTCGCCGCGGTCCTTCTTGGCGGCGTCGATCTGAGCAACGGGAACGTCGCAGACATCGAGGTTACCGGCCTGGAACTCCTTGTAAGCGGTCTCCATGTCCTTGATGACCTGGAAGTGGATGCCATCGATCTTGGCCTTGTCGCCATAGTAATCGTCGAACTTCTTGAGGTTGATCTCCTGACCATCCTCCCACTTGCCGTCCATCATGAACGGGCCGTTACCGACCGGTGCAAGATAGAAGCTCTTGGCATCGGACTCGGCGCACTCGGGAACCGGGGACAGAGCCGGGTGAGAGGCGACGAAGGGGAAGTCGGCGTAAGCGGAAGACAGCTTGACGACGAGGGTCTCATCGTCGGGGCAAGTAACACCGCTGAGCTCGGTAGCGTTACCGGCAAGTAGATCGTCATAGCCCTCGACCATGGAAAGGTGATAGGAGACCTCGGAAGGGCCATACTCGGTAGCGATGGCTGACTTGGTGTTGACCAGACGCTCCCAACCGAGCTTGAAGGACTTGGAGGTAACGTCGTCACCGTTATGGAACTTGGCCTTCTTGATCTTGAAGGTGAACTCGGTGGCGTCGTCGTTAGCCTCAAAGGACTCGCAAGCCAGCGGAACGATCTCGCCCTTCTCGGCGTCATAAGAGGTCAGAGCGTCAAAGAGCTGGTACTCGACCTGAGTGCCCTGGTCCTCCTGGACATTGTAGGGGTCGATGCAGACCGGGTTGTTGATGTAGAAGTTCAGCGTCGAACCGGACTCAGAACCGGAAGTGTCGCCGCCCTTCTTGCCGCATGCGGCAAGAAAAGCCATGGAGCTCGCAGCGAGGGCGCCGCCAACAAAGGCGCGACGACCCATAACGGGCTGGTGGAACATAGAATCAGCCATGCCATCCTCCTTATGAGATAGGACAAAGAAATGTTCAGTCGGACATATGTCGAGACAATCCGATCCGAACCATCAAAACGCCGCCCGCTGCTATGGCTGGTTATGCACAACGAACCAACGTTTCGCAATACAGTAGCGCATTTTATGCACGATTTGGGGCTAATTCCGGTTAACGGTCGAGAATTTCTTTAGTTGGGCGAAGTATGTGGGGATATTTTGACTCTGTTACAAATATGTAAACAAAAAGGGTCCCGCACATGCGGAACCCTTTTCAAGTATTTATGCGGTTCGTGCTTAGAAGCCAACGATGCCCTGTGGGAAGAAGAACATGCACAGGACGACGCACACGGCAAAAACGACGGCCATAATTACCGTCAGGCGATCGAGGTTCTGCTCCATGACGCCCGTGGCAGAGCTGGAGTTATACAGCGAGCTAGCGATCATATCCGAAACGCCGGTGCCCTTACCGGAATGCATCAGAACGAGAATCGTCAGCGCCACGGCAGAAACAGCCCAAACGACAAACAGAAGAATCTGAAACGGACCCATAGATAAGCTCCTTAATAGAACAATTCAAACTCCAGTACTGTACCACAACCTCAAGCACTCCCCCATCTGCCATTTGGGGACGGGCTAGAAATAGCGCAAAAGGGGTTACCCGAACGTGGACAACCCCCTTACACGAAAACGTTAGTTGTTTTCTTTAGGCCTCGGTGGCGAGCGCGCGACC
>USDH01000090.1 GCA_900553415.1 uncultured Collinsella sp.
CAAAATCGGCGGAAGGATCTTGGCGTCCAACGGTGGGCACCTACGGTATCTTTGCCGATAACCTTCCCAGTAGACACGTTGCTCAGGAAGGCGAGCAGGAAGAACCGGATTATGTCTCCGTGCACGGGGGCGACGTCACGATCGATGCCGCCAACCTGTCGATCAAGACAGCCGATGCCTGGCAGGTTTCCGTGTGCATCAATACGGTCGGTATCAAAAAGAATACCCTCATGAAAATCGTCAACGGAGCCGATGTCGCGCTTTCCGCCGGCAGTGCGGCTTCGCTCTCGGCGGGCATCAGCGCGCGTTCGCAAAGCGGTGCGGTGTGGATGCTTGTCGAGGAGTCGAATCTTACGTCTCGAAGCCTGTCTGCTGCAAACGGCATCGATGCCGTCCGCAATCAAAGTTTTGGAATCATGGCAGAGGCAAACACCGGGTCGGAAACGCCTCGTATCAAGATTCGCAAATCGAAGATTGAGGCCTCGGGCGCGACTGCGGGAATCTATGCGATCAACTGCAACGACGCGACTGCGACGCTGTTCCGTGCTGCAATGATTGATTTACGAGGGAACGCGATGATTACGACTCCGACGGACGGTGCCGTGCGCGATGTGAAAAAGGTTGTTGATACGGGGCAATGGCCTAGTTCCCAGAGCGGGCAGGTCATCGGTGTTGCCGGTTCGTCTGCGATTTCGGATATCGTCGGTTCTGCCGAGGTCGCCCATGATGTAGTGATTGATTTTGGAGACGGACAGGAGCCGGAGCCGACGCCCGATCCCGAGCCGACGCCGGAGTCCGATCCCGACCCCATACCCAATCACGAGCAGAAGCCTGGCCTCAAGCCCGTAGACAAGGACGTAAAGACCACCACGGCGGTCACCAAGACCGTTACGACCAAGACTGCCGCCGGCGCCAAAAACGCTTCCGGTGTTCTGGCTGCCACAGGCGACAACGCTGCGACGGCGGCGGCAGCCCTCGGCATTGCCGGTGCGTCCGTCATCGGCGCCGGCTTCGTCGCGTCCAAGCGCCGCGACCGCTAGCGCAAGCTTTCATAACCATTTTCAGCCGCCGCGTGAGCATAAATGTCCTCGCGGCGGCTCTTTGTATTTCCGCAGGTAGAGGCCTAGGTTCGCATCTACGAACCTAGGCATACGGAGTCTTTTGGCACATCTTGGTTGTACAGGACCACCACAAAGGGGACAGGCACCTTTGTGGTGGTGTCCCTACGACCAAGGAGGCCGTTATGAACGGAAGCCACTTTGATAAGCAAACCCAGCGTGAGCGTACCTGCTCACTGGTCCACGGTACCTGGCGTTGTGTGGGCGCAAAAATTGCTTGCGCCGGTGCATGCGCACTGATGGTTGGTCAATTGCTGCTGCCGAGCGTGGCGCTGGCGACGGAATGCGCCGATCCGGCCGCTGGGACGGATGAGGTTGCCGCGGCTCCGGTGACGCCGACGGTTGTGGAGGATACGGCTGCAACGACCGCACCAGCTGCTTCGACCGCGCCTGCAACCGATGCTGCTCCGACGGCGCAAGCCACCGCTGAGCCTCAGCAGACGGTCCCGACTGGCGCCACCGATGAATCCAACGATGCGGCACCCGCTGAACAAAATACTCCCAGCGACAACGCCGCCACGCCGGCGAATGACGCCATCATGCCCTGCGGTGTGACCGATGTTGTTGGCGGCAGCGGCGTTAGGGTCAATATTACGGTGCGGAACAATTACACCGACATCAAGAAAGAAGAAACGATTGAGTATGTGAAGGGGATTGCCCTTGTAGATGGAGACCAGTCTGCTCTCGATGGTAGCGCTTTGACTTTGATCGTCCATGCGGCGTATGACAGCGCGAGCAATAAAACAACGCTTACCCTGGATATCAGCAAGATTCAGAGACAGAAGGAGGAGCAGAAGTACTTTACGGAGTACAAGGAGAATAAGTCCAAGATGACGACCACCTATGATGGATCCAAGCTTACGTATACGGGTACAGAGCCCGGGAATATCATCATCGGTGATCCGGACGACGCCTTTAAAGGAGACACCGAGGCGACCGGGAAACCCACTATTAACGAGATCCGGGATGACTACTACACCCGCACCCATGTCTACGAGAGGGCGTGCCTTGTTATCCCGGCAGCGGAATCAGAATCGGAATCCATCTCCTTTGCCAATGTTCAGAATACGAACTTCAATTGGCAGCTGGATACTGGTCCGCAGGCGACGGCAGGTGTCCCTAACTACGATGCAGATAAATGCGAAATCGCTTATGAATGCTGGCAGGAATTTGAAAACAACGAACCCGTTGCTGCCTGGTATTCCGATAACGGCTCACATGGTTCCCTGCCGACTATTACAAAGTTTAAAAGCGGGAAAGAGTACGTGTATTCTCTTATGCTGAAGCCAAAAGACGGATATTCCTTCAGCGATGAAACCGTTGTTACCGTAAACGGGGAAACCGTAAAGTCGAGTCTAAGCGGAGAATTCCTGTATGTCCCTGCTATTAAAACAATTACGATGCCTGCTTCGTCGGAAAACGAAGCTCTTGAGAATCTAAACGTCAACGATGTGAAAACCGACTACGCGCCCGGCGAGGCGCCGCGTGCGACCGCGACGATCCCCGCCGCCGATGCCGATAAGTATGAGATCGCCTATGAGTGCTGGGAAGAGATGGATGGCAGCGACCCTGCGGAGCTCAAGCCCGTTGCCTTCTGGTATTCCGACCCCGCAAAGTACACGCCGGGCATGAAGAAGATTGACCACTTCGAGGAGGGCAAGTTCTACATGTACTCCGTTGAGCTGAGGCTCAAGGGCGACAATACCGTGGCCGATGACTGCAATATGAACGTCAACGGCCATTGGACGCACCACATCAAGACCGTCAACGGCGTCTTCGCGCCAAACGCTGACAATATGCTGTGCGAGCAGCCGATCGACGAATGGCGGGCCATCGACGTTATCGAGATCAATGGCGCCACGACCACCTTCAAGGCAGGCGACAGGCCGGTCTTTACGGCGAGTGTTCCGATGGGTTCCAACTCCCTTCCTCAGTGTGAGTTCTGGACGGGTAGCGACGGCAGCGAAGTGAACTCCCAGAAGTTCTGGGATCAGAACATTACAAACCACATCGATGCTTTTAAGCCTGGCGTGACCTATCGCTACGGCATCTACCTCAAGTCCGCGCGCGGCTTCTACTTCACGCCCGACACCAAGCTGGTGGTCAACGGCGTGGAATGCGGCTACCAGGTCGCGGATAGCGTATCCGATGAGGACAGCGGCTGGATCTACACCCTGTGGCTTAACACCGATCTGACCTTTACGCCTGAAGCCACGCCGGCTCCCGATCCGCAGCCCACGCCGGATCCCAATCCGACACCGCAGCCTGAGACCAAGCCCGAGGCCAAACCTGAAGCTAAACCCTCGGCCAAGCCGGCTACGACCACCACGGTGAGCAAGACGGTTGAGAAAGCCACGCCGGCCAAAAAGTCCGCCGCCGTCCTGGCCGCCACGGGCGACACCACCGCGATGACGGTCACCGCCCTGGGCATCGCTGGCGCAACCGTTGCCGCCGCAGGCATCGCCGCGACCAAGCGTCGTAAGCGTTAGGTTTTGGTGCTCCGCCACGACGGACGAATAACCCCAACCACCACAAAGGTGCCTGTCCCCTTTGTGGCGGTTTGCGCAGGTAGAACGGTAGGTTCGTATATATGAACCTACCGTTCGCTTTGTTTTTGGGCGACGATTACGCTGGATGACTTTTGGTTTGCAGGAAAGGAACAACCATGAGGTGGACTACTGTTCGAGCGCTTTGCCGCCGCCTGACCGTTGCCGCGGTGACCCTCACCATGGTGACGGGCTCGTTGCCTGTGGGCGCGTTTGCTGAGGTGCTCACCACCGATAGCACCTTTGTGCAGACGGATAGCGGCCAAGCAGCCGATGCCGACGCCGCCGACCCCGCGCCCGATGCCGCCGACCCCGCGCCCGATGCCGGAGCTGCCGACCCTACAGCGCTCGAGGCCGGTGACACCCCTACGCCCCCGGCCTCCGAGATTGCATCGGCGGCGGGCCTGACGGGCGCCGGACAGACCGAGAGCACACCTGCGGGTACGCTTGCCACCGATCTTGTCGAGGGCAAGGAGCTCGCCGAACAGCAGAAGCAGGAGGAGACCGCCGAAGCCGAAGCAACCTGGAATGAGGAACTTGAACTCTGGGAAACCTCGAAGGGCGCTACGGGCGTAAAGGGCGAATACGACGATGGCTACGTGGCCGGCGAGCAGACCCCCGCGCAGTACTACTTCTCGATCGATAGCCTCACCAACGAAATTTCTATCGAGTATGGCGACGCGGGCATTACCACGTTGGAGGTGCCCTCGACCATCGACGGCAAGCATGTCGTAAGCCTTACGGGTATGGGAAGCGCTGCGCTCACATCAATTACGTTTGCCCCCGATTCGCATATCCGCTCTGTGGGCGGTTTGGGCGGCAGCAGCATCAAAGAGATCGCACTGCCCGATTCGGTCGAGGAGCTCAAGAGCTATGCATTCTACAAAAGCAAGACGCTCCAAACGGTAACCTGGCCCAACAACGCGGCCTTTACCACGATTCCCGAGCAGGCCTTTAAGGAATGTGAACAACTTGACGACAATGTGGTGGCAACGCTGCCGCCTTCGGTCAAAACTATCGACTATCTTGCATTCGCCTATTGCGGCGTGCCACAGTTCTATGTCTCGGACACAACGGTACTCACCTTTACGCAGATCGATGTGCCGGGCACGGTGGAGCGGATTGAGCAACATGCCTTTGACGGGTGCTCCTTTGTGTCGTCGGTGACGATTGGCGATGGTGTCAAATCTATCGGGGCGCTCGCGTTCGCCTCTCTTGATCCTGCGATTGCCGGCAAAGAGATTGTGCTACCCAAAAGCGTGGAAATGATAGAGTGGGGAGCTTTTGAGAACACGAGATACGGAAACGAGACGAACCATAATGCCGTTGCCCTGCGCGTGATGAACCCCGATCTTCAGTTTGGTGAGGCGGGCTATCCGGGCGACTATAATGAGCGCGTGACAATCGATGGCGTAACGTATGCGATTCCCTTTAGTGAAGGCCAGACCATCTATGCCTATGCGACCGATTCGACTGGCAACCCCTCGATGGTCAAAAAGCTTGCCGATGCCGTGGCCGATCGCAAGGACTCCGTCGATTCCTCGAAGCCTGCCTACACGTTTGAGTGGATGGGCGAGGCGGCCCAGGTGACGGGCAAACTTCCCCAGAGCGCGACGGCTACACTCGTGCAGGCGGGGCAGTCCACGCCGCTGGCGGTTGGCGATGACGGCAGCTTTACAGCGGACGCTCTCTCCAAGACAGCAGCCACCCTGCGCATTTCGCTCAGCGGTTACTATGACATGGTGCTGGCGCGCCCGGGCGACCAGATGACGGGCACATGGAATATCGGAGAGATTAAGGCGGAGGACTTTACCAAGATTCCGGCCTCGCGCGCGATTGAGCTCAACGTGGGCTATCTTGAACCGATTGTGGGCCAGGATAAGACCGAACGCATTGAGCTCGATAGTCTCGATAACATCGATCTGACGGTGAAGAGCGGCGGCAAGACGCTTAAGCCTGCCAAGGGTGACAAAGAAAACGACTTCCGTATCCAGGGCACAGCACTCGTGGTGTCGCAGGCCATTGCCGACGCGGACCAGGATCTGGAGATAACGCTCGAGCCCAAAGACAGCCTCAGGCTGGGTGGGGCGACGGCGACGGTGAAGCCTTCGGCCGGCAAGGTCGATATCGACTTGAAGCCCTGGGGTACGGCGACGGTCACGACCAAGGGCGACTACCAGGGCGCCAACCGCGTGCTGGTGTTCCGTACGTCCGACGGCAAGCTAGTCGCCGACGGTGTCACCTATCTGATGGGTTACGAAGACGATGGCACCACGCCTATCATGAAGGCCGAGACGCCGCGCCTTAAGGCCGGTTCGTACACCATCGTCGCCTTTAACAAGACGAGCTACGACATCCAAGCGACGAGCTATTCCACGTTTAGCCGCCTAGGGCTGACCGTGGGTAAGCATATCGCGCAAAAGCAGGTGAAGATTGAGGACGGCAAACAGCTCGACGTGACGCTCGACGTCCCCACGTTTGACGTGGAGACGTATCGTGCCGAGCGCGGGCTGACGGCGGGCTCGGTTATCGCTGATTCGTCCGCGGTCGTTGGCGTGGAGACCGAGCTGCGCATTCATTACGAGCTCAAGGACAGCCAGGCTGCCAAGATTGAGATTCCGCTGGCCAAGGATGCCGTCGAGGATGTGTCCGCAGGCGCTCGCGAAGCCGGCGCCAGCTCCGATGCCATGTGGGCTGGCACAACTTGGGAGGGCGACAACCTCGTTCTCAATATGAGGAAGGGCATGGGCGCCGATGTGTTTGTGCGCTTTAAGCCTAAGGCCGCGGGCATCTATGCCGTCTCGCCGCTCATTACGCTGGGCGAGGTGACATTGCCGCTGGGAAGCACCACACTCGAGGTTAGCGGATCGCGCATCGAGGTCGACAACACCGACGTTCACAGCCTGCTGGGCAATGTGGCCTACGTATACGCAGCGCCCGGCAAAAGCGTGCAGCTTACCGTGGGCGCGGGCGCCTCGGCTGCAAAGTACACCGACAAGACCAATAAACTCGGCCGTGCCAAGATTGAATACGACCTGCCGCAGGATACGCTTGCCGCCGAGCGTGTGACGCTCGA
>USDH01000091.1 GCA_900553415.1 uncultured Collinsella sp.
GAAGAGGAGCGCGCGACGCGCAACGGCGATCTGGGCCGTGCGTCCGAGCTTCGCTATTCTGTGATCCCGGGTCTGCAGCAGCAGATTCAGGATTCCGAGGCTGCGCTCGAGGCGCAAAAGCAGCAGGACGGCGAGGGCCTCAACGAACAGGTGACCTCCGACGAGATCGCCGAGGTCGTGAGCGCCTGGACCGGTGTGCCCGTGTCCAAGATGATGCAGGGCGAGCTCGACAAGCTGAAGGGCTTGGAGGGCGAGCTGCATAAGCGCGTCATCGGCCAGGACGAGGCGGTCTCCGCTGTCGCCGCGGCCGTGCGTCGCAGCCGTGCGGGCCTCTCCGATCCGGACAAGCCCATCGGCAGCTTCTTCTTCCTGGGCCCCACCGGCGTGGGCAAGACCGAGCTCGCCAAGGCGCTTGCCGAGTGCCTGTTCGATGACGAGCGTGCGCTCGTGCGTATCGACATGTCCGAGTACATGGAGAAGTTCAGCGTCCAACGTCTGATCGGTGCGCCTCCGGGATACGTGGGTTATGAGGAGGGCGGCCAGCTTACCGAGGCCGTGCGCCGTCGTCCGTACTCCGTGATTTTGCTCGACGAGATGGAGAAGGCTCATCCGGATGTCTTTAACGTGCTGCTGCAGGTGCTTGATGACGGCCGTCTGACCGATGGCCAGGGTCGCCAGGTGTCCTTCAAGAACACGATCATCATCATGACGTCTAACGTGGGCTCCAAGGCCATCGCCGATCTGTCCGGTAAGGACGAGGAGGAGATGCGCCATCAGGTCGACGCGGCCATGGCTCAGACCTTCCGCCCCGAGTTCCTCAACCGTATCGACGACATCGTGGTGTTCCATCCGCTCGGCATGGCGCAGATTGAGAAGATCGTCGATATCCAGCTCGCCGATGTCCGCGCACGTCTGGCCAAGGAGCGCATGACGCTTGCCATCACCCCGGCGGCCAAGCAGATGCTCGCCGTGGGCGGCCTGGACCCGGTCTTTGGTGCCCGTCCGCTCAAGCGCCTGGTCCAGCGCGAGGTCGTGGATGCCATTGCCGCCGCTATTATCGACGGCACGGTGCGCGAGGGCGATCAGGTGACGGTCGATGTCGACAAGGACGGCGGCTTTACCGTCGTGTGCGACAACACGCCGTCTGCTACCTACGAGGTCCCCGACGCCGAGTAGATTTATGGGACATGCCTTAAAATCTGCCAGCCGTCTCTAAACGCCAAGGGCGGCGGATCCAATTGGGTCCGCCGCCCTTTTTCGTGCGACAATCGATAATGTTGAACACGATTGCATGGCAAGGAGATATGCAGATGATAGACAAGAACAAGACGAATGCGCCGGTCGCCAACGCCGCGCCGGCCGCACCCAAGCCTGCACCCAAGCCTGTGCCCAAGCCGCGCGACCCCTACATCCGTGCCGAGAACGAGGATGACGACGGCTACGATCCTTATAGCGATCGTCGCCCCGAGCACGAGCCCCTCTTCGAAGCCGACCCCTGGCGTTAAGTAGCTCATTTGGGACGGGGCTTTTTTAGCTACTTTGTTTTCGGCTAGAGGCGTTCATGCCTGCCCCCCCTCGGCCGCTCGATATCCTCCGGGAGGGGCCACTAATAGAAAACTTGCTTATCCATTAATCAAGATACGCATAATCTTGCTCTCCTGCTAATCAAGAATCGTTATAATCTTGATTAGCAGGAGAGCAAGATTGGAGAATTATGGCATTCAACGACTTGGTGGCTCAAAAAATAAAGGACTTTGAGCAACAGGGGATTCCGCAGGTCTTTGAGCGCGACCTTGATCTGGGCAACCCGCAGGAGCCAAAGCGCGACAACATCGTATATGTGATTGTGGGCGCCCGTCGTTGTGGAAAGACGTATCGCCTGTATCAGGAGATACGGCGGCTTCAGGGCCAAGGCGTCGAGCTTGACCGGATGCTATATTTCAATTTTGAGGATGAGCGCTTGCGTCCGTATGAGCCATCGCTACTAGCGGACGTGCTCGATACATTCTATGCACTATATCCTGCTGCTCGAGGCGAGGGCGCCTACCTTTTCTTTGACGAGATCCAGGAAATACCCGAATGGGGTGCGTTTCTGCGACGCGTGGTCGATACGGAGAAGGCGACCGTTTACGTGACGGGATCTTCTTCTAAGATGCTGTCCTCAGAACTTAAGAGCGAGTTCAGGGGCCGTTCTCTTGTGCGAGAGCTTTTTCCGTTGAGTTTTTCGGAATACGTCCGATATAAGACGGGGAGCGTTCCTGAGCCGGATGCACCCTTTTCATCGAGCGATGCAGCACTGCTTCGACATCATCTGATCGGATATCTCGAGCGAGGGGGATTCATCGCGACACTTGAGCAGACGCCCGCAGACGCGATTCAGCTGCTACAGGAATATGCGTCGCGAACGGTCGCCATGGACGTCGTTGAACGTTACGACGTCAAGAACCCCCGTTTGGCCTCGCTGTTTCTGGCGCGGTGCATGGCATCTTCGGGACGAGAGCTGTCAGTGAACAAAGTGTACAACGAGTTCAAGAGCAGACAGATACCCGTCAGTCGTAATTCGCTCGGCGACTTACTTGAGTATTACGAGGACGCCTACCTGTTGTTTTTGGTGCCGGAGTTCACGCGCTCACTTGCAAATAATGCGCGGTCCGCATCTAAAGTCTACGCTGTCGATCCTGCGATGTTCGGAGCATTCTCTCCCGCATCGGCATTTGATCAGGGCCAGAGGCTCGAGACTGCGGTGTTCAATGCGCTCAGAAGAAGGACTCCTGCGGTGCGGGTCGGTTCGGTCTGCCGCCTACTGGTCAAGGAGAAGAATAAAAGCCATGAGGTGGACTTTGTGGCCGGGGATGCACTTCTCATGCAGGCTTATAGCCTGATTCAGGTGAGTGCGGATATGGCAAGCGAGAAAACGCGCGAACGCGAAATTGCAGCCCTCGATGCCTCGATGGCCCAGTTTGATCTTGGCGAGTCGGTAATCGTTACTATGGATGAACAGGCCGATATTCCATGTGAACACGGTGTGGTACACGCTGTGCCCGCATGGAAGTGGCTCCTTTCCTAATCGTCTATGGATTTGCGAGGCCAGGACTCAGGTGTCATGGTCCGCTAGTCTTGGGCTTTGATGCTCGGCAGGAGAATCTGGGCGAGGTAGTCGGTCTCGAGTTTGGTCGCGGCGTCGGCTTTGCCGTCTTTGCCGACCAGTACGTTCTTGATCTGGCTATAGGTGTAGCGGTTGCCGGTCGTGAGCTCGACAAGCTCAATGGCCGTGTCCATGGGGTAGGTCGACACGGGATTCTGCGTCCGTCCGTTGATGGTCTGGGGCACCACGTACGGATAGACGGGGCCGCTGGCGTAGACGGTATAACCGTTGCCTAGGTTGGCCGCACCCAAAACCGTATCGCCCTCATCGGGCGTAAAGCTCTCGCCCTCGCGCACCGCGACGAGCGTCACAATCGGCGTATCGCTGTCGCCGGCAAGATAGATGCATAGCGTGCTGCCATTTTGCCAAGTCTCGACCTTGCCGTACCATTCGACGGGGATATCGAGCTGGTAGAGGTCGGTTGCCTTGTGACGGGCGTCGGCATCACGGGCCGCCTGTGCCTTTTGCGCGCTCACGGCATTGACGGCGGCGTCGCGCCGCGCGGTTGCCGCCTGCTGGAGCACCTTGGCGGTGGCGGAGGAGCTCGCGCCTCCCTCCTCGGCATATTTGGCGGCGGCATCGATCTGGTCGTCGGTTACCGTGTCGGCCGAAGGCACCTTGAGCTTAAAGGCGGCCTGGCTGCCTAGGTCCTGTCCGTCGCTCTTGATCGTGACCTGCGCCTTGGTGGTCGGCACGGTATAGACGGTGCCGTCGGCCGCGATGGGGGAGGCAGCGATGGAGAGCGTGTAGTCACCGGGTAGTAGTTTGATGCCACGGCCGTGCTCGTCAACATAGAGTGTTTCGCTTACGGAGGATCCGTCAGAATCCTGGCCACTCACCTGTACGGGAATCTTGGAGCCGGTGGAACAGTCGAGCCCCGCGGCATGTACGCCGATCTGCACCGACATCATCGTGTGGGCATTGGCGGCGACAGCGGCAGCCTGCTCTCGCTGATATCCGTTCCAGGCAGCATAGCCTGCACCACCGGCGACGAGCGCGACGGCCACGACACCGGCGACCATCAGATTGCGGCGCTTGGGCGACATCTTGCGATGGCGAACCTCGGCCTCGCGTGCCGAGGGGACGGACGGAAGGGGAATATCGCCCATGGCGATGGTCTCGTCCACGGCTGGTGCGGAACCCAGGCCAGGAAGCTCGCGGGTCAGCGAATCCTCGGCCGGCAAGCTGTCGAGCAAGACGGTTTCCTCGCCCGTGTCGGATTCGAGCTGATTGCCGGCCTCGCTTTCGGTGTCTTCGTGACCTGCCTCATCTTTGGCAGGCTCAACGTCGTCTGCATCCTGATCATCGGACTGCGCCTCGATTTCCGGCTCATCCTGCACATCAACGCTCGAATCGTCAAACGTAATCTCGGCCAGCGCGATCTGGTCTAGACTCTCCAGGGCCTCGGCACACGCTTCTGCATCTTGGACCGCATCCTCTTGGCCCATCGTCTCATCTTTCATATATCCCCCAAGCTCAATATCGGGACAACAATGTACCCAAAAACGGGGCTCCATAGAGCCGCCGCATGATTTGAAATCCGATTTTATATATGCGCGTGTTTTTGAATAGATGAATAGAGGCGCAACGACAAAAAGCCCCCGGAAAGCGAGCGAAACGCTTTTCGGGGGCTCTGCGAGACATTGGATTGAAAGGCCTGGTGAGCGGGCCTATGCCCAAGTGCCAACAGCGGCCAACATGTTACTCGGCGTGCGCGTAATCAACCTTGGCACGGCGAGCGGTGGCCTTCTCCCAATCGCTGGTGCCCTCAAAGACATCCTGCTTGTAGGGATTGCGGCCGAGCTTCTTGGCGCGGTAAGCGATGTAGATGATCGCGGCGATGTTGGCGACCAGTGCGGCGATCGAGACCGCAGTAGCGGCGCTGGGGTCGAGCGTGGAGTGGGTCACAAAGATGGACTCCTCCTGGAAGTACGGGAACACCTGGGCAAACATGCACCAAATAGCAAGCGTAAAGGCGCGGTTCTGGATCCAGCCGCCCTTGTTCCAGATAAAGGCGGCGACGGTGGGCGCCAGCAGCAGCGCAAAGCCGCAGAACCAGGAGTGGGTGGGCAGGCAGTTGTAGGTGTAGCAGAAGTTCCACAGGTCGTAGGCCACGATGAACACCCAGGTCATGTCCGGCCAGAGCATGTCGTCCTTCTTCTTGGAGGCGTAGATGCCGAACCAGCCGGTCATGCAGAAGATGTTGATGATTCCGGCGATGCCGTTGAACACGTTATTCCAACCGGCGAGCTGCGTGGCGCCCTCGGAGGTGACCCAAGTGGACTGGCCCAGGACAAAGAAGTGATAGGCGCTCTCGAAGTCGGACACGACGGCGATCATGATGTTGATGGCGACGATCACAAACGGCCATGCGCGGAACCAGTGCGCCTTGCCGATCTTGCCCCACTGATACTTAATGGCGATGAAGCCCCAGCAACCGGCAAGCGCCGCGTATACCTTGGCGTAGTGGAACCAGCTGTTCTGGTACACATGGGTGGGGTTGGTGAGCGCCCACTCGGCGCCCTGCGAAACGCCGACGGCGATGGCGACGCAGTAGATGGTCATGGCCAGCGGAGCCACGCCAAAGATGATGGCCGCGCCCAGCTTGGTGCGGCGGCCGACCTCGTTGAGCACAATCAGGCCAATAAAGACCATGGCCCAGCCGGCCCAGTGGATAAGGGTATCGCTACCCCAAACATCGAACAGCATGCTGCTCTCCTTTCACACGCCCGCGGCCCCTCTTCTGATCGCGGGCAGTTTGGCCAAATGTCGTCAGTCCTGGGGCTTGCGCTCCGGATACTTGGCGGTATAGCCCTCGATGTGGAGTGTCGAGGCGATGATTTCCTTGACCGTCTCGTCGGGCACATCGGGGTGCGTGCGGATATACATCAACAACCCCATGATGAGGGTGTAGAACGTCTCGTAGACATGGTCGATGCGTAGCTCATGATGGGCGACAAAATCCACCACGGTGGTGTCGCAGATATACTGCGCCACGCGCTGGACCACGTTGTGCAGAAAGCCGCCGTGGAGCGCGCCGCTGCTCGAGGTAAGCGTGCTCGGCAACTCGTGGCCGCTCACGACCAGGCGCTTAAAGAGCGGAGCGACGGTGTCGAGTGCGCCTTCGATGTCACCAACCGTGCGGCTGGCGTTCCACTGCTCGAGCTCGGCGATAAAGCCGTCGATTGCCTCGTCCATAACGGCGGTGACGGCGGCATCCATATCGGCAAAGTAGTGGTAGAACAGCGAACGCGTGCAGCCAGCCCGCTTGGTCACGGCCGATACCGAAAGATGGGACACACCAAGCTCGGCGCTCACGGCGCGCACAGCGGCGAGGATCTCGCGACGGCGCTCGTCGCCCGTCAGGCGTTTTGCCGCGCTATCGGATGCGGGGACGGCATCGACCACAGA
>USDH01000092.1 GCA_900553415.1 uncultured Collinsella sp.
AGCTTTACGACCGTTGCCTGCAGGATATAAACGAAGGCGACGAGTCTTCGTATATCTTTAAGCACCACATTTCGCGCATTGAGCAGCAGCTTTCCTACTACGATCGTACCTATGCCTGGCAGGACGACAAGGATCAAGCCGTGGTGGATTACATCGCGAGCATGACGGACGGTTATTTCTGCGAGCTGACGAGCAAGCTGTTCCCGGGTCTAAAGTTTCCGCATCGTACCTATATTAACGAACGGTAGTTCGTATCTTTTCGGTATACTGTTGACGAACAAAGCTTTTGATTGATGCATGGGATGGCTATGGACGACCTTTTTTCTGTCTCGACGCGCGAGCGTTCCTTTAAAAATGCGCCGCTCGCGGTGCGCATGCGCCCCAATTCGCTCGACGAGTATGTGGGCCAGCAAAAGGCCGTCGGTAAGGGCTCATGGCTGCGTGCCGCGATTGAGCACGACGTGCTATCGAGTGTGATTCTGTACGGGCCAGCCGGTACGGGCAAGACGACGCTGGCCCACATTATCGCCAACCATACCAAGAGCGAGTTTGTTGAGGTCAGCGCCGTGACGGGCACCGTGAAGGACTTGCGCCGCGTGATTGACGAGGCAAAGACGCGCCTGAATACCTACGACCGTCGCACCATCCTGTTTATCGACGAGATTCATCGCTTTTCCAAGTCGCAGCAGGATGCCTTGCTGCATGCGGTTGAGAACCGCACCGTTATTATGATTGGCGCCACGACGGAAAACCCGTACTTTGAGGTCAACTCGGCATTGCTCTCGCGTGGTCGCGTGGTGGAACTCGAACACCTTAAGGACGAGGACATTGCCACGCTAATCGAGCGTGCGCTCGAGGCTCCGCATGGTCTGAACGGTAAGTTCTCGGCCGATGAGGATACGGTCAAGACCATTTGTACGCTGGCTGCGGGTGATGCACGCTCGGCCCTGACGACACTAGAGCTGGCGAGCGAGATTGCCGTCACGCGTCCCGATACCGAGGGAACGCCAGCGCCTGCGGCGGGGGAGCGCTATCCCATTACCGTGGATGACGTGAAGATTGCCAATCCGCGCCGTGGGTTTTCGTATGACAAAAATGGTGACATGCACTACGACATTATCAGTGCGTTCATTAAGTCCATGCGCGGCAGCGACCCCGATGCCACCATTTATTGGCTCGCGCGCATGATCGATGCGGGTGAGGATCCTAAGTTTATCGCCCGCCGCATTATGATTCAGGCTTCTGAGGACGTTGGTAATGCCGATCCGCAGGCACTTTTGGTGGCGCATGCTGCCTTTAAATCTGCTGAAGTTATTGGCTATCCTGAATGTCGCATTAACCTGGCACAAGCTGCGCTCTATGTGTGCTTGGCGCCCAAGTCCAATGCGTGCGAGGCCTCGATCGATGCGGCGCTAGCCGATATCCACAGCAGTGGTCTTCGCGAGGTGCCCAGCTACCTGCGCGATCGCCATCGCCCTGGTAGTGATGAGTACGGCGTTTACAAGTATCCGCACGATTATCCCGAAGGCTGGGTCGACCAGCGCTATTTGCCCGAAGGCTTAGAACGCGGTGCATTTTGGCGGCCTGCCGGCCGTGGTTGGGAAGAATGGCGCGTAGAGCAAAGCGAACGCGACCGTAGCGGTAACGCGCCCAAGTAGGTCCTTGGCACCTCGCACATTCCCTTTGGGTATCTTCCCCCTTCTTTGGGGTACCATGAAAGGCGTCTGTATTTCGATTCCTTCGGGAGGCTTGTATGAGTCCCATTCAAATCGCCCTGCTGGTGCTTGCCATTGCCGGTGTGTGGGCTATTGTTGAGCTCGCGCTTACCCTGCGCAAGACCCGCAACGTTGTCGACTCGCTTGATAAGACCGTGAACGACCTCAATAACACCATCGCCGAGGCGCAGCCGGTGGTGGCAAAACTCGACGGCGCTGTCGACGAGCTTACGCCAGCACTTGCCCAGATGGAGCCGCTGCTTAAGTCGAGCAAGACGGCAGTTGATGCCCTTACCTCCAACCTCGTAGAAGTCGAGGCGGTCGTCCGCGATATTTCCGAGGTCACCGGCAGTATGGCCGAGGCCAGCAATGCCGTGTCGAGTGTGACCGACTCCGCTGCCGGTGCCGTGCAGAAACTCTTTAACAAGGTGAAGACTCCCGCGGCCGACGCCGAGCGCAAGCTTTCCGCTGCCGAAGAAGCCGAGCAGCCGATCGAGCGTGTCCTGATTGGTGAAGCCGGGGACGATGTCGCTGCTGGTGACAATGATGCACAGAAGCCTGCTGCTAAAGCAGCCCAGTATTACCCCTACACGCCCGCCGAGACCACCGAGGAGTCCTGCGATGAGTAGCGAAGCAACCTGCCCCATCACGCTGACCGTTGCCGGCGACCCGCGTCTCGCTCGCCTTGTGCGCATGACGGCAGCCAACGTTGGTGCCCTGTGCTCCATGTCTGTCGATCGCATCGAGGACATCCGCATGGCTGCCGAGGAGGCTTTCATCTTTGGGTGCACCGCGGTCGACTGCGACGACATCACCATCAAATTCGATGTCGATGAGACTCACGTTGGCATGACTATTACCTTTGGAGACCAGGCTACGGTTGATGAAAACGACCAGGCTGCGGTGTATGCCGAGCTCATCCTCGCGAGCGTGTGCGATTCCTACGAAAAGACTGCGGCGCCCCTGACGCTTTCCCTCGATCTCAAGGCGGATATCTAATATGACCGAACGTTCCCGGAGCGGTAAGACCGCTTGGGACAAGGAGAAAACCCGCGAGCTGTTTCGTCGCTACAAGGAGACCGGTGATCCGGACGCCCGCGAGCAGCTCGTCATGTCCCACATGAACCTGGTAAGGTTTCTTGCCAACAAATTTAAGAACCGCGGCGAGCCGCTCGATGACCTTATGCAGGTTGGCTATTTGGGCTTGCTCAAGGCTATCGACCGCTTTGACCCTGAGCGCGGACTCGAGTTCACCACGTTTGCCACGCCTACCATCTTGGGCGAGATCAAGCGTCACTTCCGCGACAAGGGCTGGAGCGTGCGCGTACCGCGTCGTCTGCAAGAGCTCTCGGCCAAGGTCAACCAAGCTACTGACAAACTTACCAACGAGCTGCAGCGTTCGCCCAAGGTTGAGGAGATCGCTGAGTATCTAGATGTGACTGTCGATGAGGTCCTCGAGGCTATGGAATCGTCTTCGGCTTATACCTCGGTGCCCATCGAGGCTCCTGGTGCATCCGATTCCGACGATGCCCCCTCGATTCTCGACCGTTACGCCGACGACGACAACGAGCTCGACTTTACCGATGACCGCTTAGTGATCGAGGAAGCCATCCGTGATTTCTCGCCGCGCGAGCGCGAGGTGATCGAGCTGCGCTTTGTGAAGGGCATGACCCAGATCGAGATCGCCAAGAAGCTGGGTATTTCTCAGGTGCAGGTTTCGCGTCTGCTGCGCCGCACGCTTAAGAAGATTCAGGACAAGATCGACCCCGACGGAGTGATGATTCGTTCATGAGTGAGCACCCCCAACAAACCGATCGCGTGCTGCGCGACACCCGCATTCTGACGCTTCGCATTTGGGCTGTTGTCGGCTGCATTGTCATCGCCGCTGTCATCTTTAACCTTATGGGCATCCTAGCGCCGGTTATCGAGTTTCTCGCTGTTGGTTCCATCATTGCCTTTGTGATGTCCCCGATCACCAACTGGCTCGAGCACCATGGCGTGAATCGCGGTATCGGTTCGCTTATCGCGCTTATTGTTGTTGTTGCCGTGCTCGTCGGTGTCGTTTGCATCTTGTCGCCGATTCTCTTTGGTCAGATCATGGAAGTCCTGAGCCGCCTGCCCGAGCAGCTTCGTGTTGCGGGTGGCGATCTCAATGAGATGATCTCGCATGCCAAGACGCTCAACAACACGCCGCTCAAGGAGTATTTGGACGATAATCTTTCGTCGCTGGTTACCGTGGCATCGAAGTATGTGTCTCAGATCGCTGCCGAGCTTGGCCGCGGTGTGTTCCCGCTCATCACCAATACGGCCTCGCAGCTGTTCGTTATCTTCCTTGGCCTGGTGCTTGCCTACTGGATGGCCTGCGACTACCCTCGCATGCACCACGAGATTTGCACCATCATCGGTCAGGAGAAGGAGACCTCGTACCGCTTTATGGTCGCCATCCTTTCTCGCTCTGTCGGCGGTTACATGCGCGGTATGGTCGTGACGTCCATCTGCGGTGGTTTCCTCGCCTTTATCGGTTTTATGATCATCGGCCATCCGTATGCGGCGCTCATGGCTATCTTTACCGGCATCATGCATTTGGTTCCGGTCGTCGGTCCTTGGGTGAGCGCAGCAATCGCCACAGTGCTTGGTTTCATGTTCAGCCCCATGTTGGCGTTATGGACGCTCATCGTGACCATGGTCGCGCAAAACGTCACCGACAACGTGATTTCGCCTAAGGTTATGCAGAGCTCGGTGCAGGTGCATCCCATCATGAGCCTCACGGCGCTCGTTATTGGCTCGGCACTCATGGGCCCCATCGGCATGATTATTGCCATCCCACTGTGCGCGGCCCTCAAGGGTATCTTCGTGTACTACTTCGAGAATGAGACCGGCCGCCAGCTTGTGGCCTATGACGGCGCCGTGTTTAAGGGCACTCCGTACCGCGATGCCGATGGCAACCCGGTCGCCGCCTACGACGCGCTTGGAGACGATACATTCATTTACGAGTCTGAGCTCATCGGCAACGAGACCGCGCCCGAGGCCAAGGCTATGCCCAAGCCCGAGCTCGATAATCCCTGGATCAAGCTCTCGGGTCTGCAACCCGATGCCACGGGCTTTTTCAAGAACCCCTTCGCCAAGGATGACGATTCCGATACGGACGATACCAAAACCGGCATCGACGGCTCCATGGACGATGACGACAACTAGTGGGGTAATTCGGTTTAATATTCATACGCGCTAACATGCAATTTCGCTGAAGGGCCGGCATTGTGCCGGCCCTCTTTTTTGCACTTGCGCGGTGGGATGGTAATATCGTTACGTTTGAACTGTTTCGATGTGAAACCGAGGAGATTCCCTCTATGAGTGCTGACTACCCGTCAATGACTACGGCCGAGATTCGCTCCAAGTTCCTCAACTTCTTTGAGGAGCGCGGTCTTAAGCTCTATCCTTCTTCGTCCCTCGTCCCCGACGATCCTTCACTGCTGCTTGCCAACGCCGGCATGAACCAGTTTAAGGAGTACTACCAGGGCAAGAAGACCATGAAGGAGATCGGCGCGATCTCCTGCCAGAAGTGCGTCCGCACCAATGACATCGATTGCATCGGCGAGGACGGCCGTCACCTGTCGTTCTTCGAGATGCTTGGCGATTTCTCTTTTGGCGGCGTCTCCAAGGAGCAGGCTTGCGCTTGGGCCTTTGAGCTCATCACCAAGGAGTTCAAGCTTCCGCTCGACCGCCTGTACTTCACCGTCTTTACCGAAGACGACGAGACCCACGACGTGTGGCGCTCTCTGGGCGTTGCCGAGGATCACATCTCCCGCCTGGGCGAGGACGACAACTTCTGGGCCGCTGGCCCCACCGGTCCCTGCGGTCCGTGCTCCGAGATCTACTTTGACATGGGCGAGGAGGTCGGTTGCGGCCGCCCCGACTGCAAGCCTGGCTGCGACTGCGACCGCTTCCTTGAGTTCTGGAACCTCGTGTTTACCCAGTACGACCGCCAGGAGGACGGCTCCATGCCGGAGCTGCCGCACCGCAACCTCGATACGGGCATGGGTCTGGAGCGCATGGCCGCCATCATGCAGCACAAGACCGCTAACTACGACGGCGATCTGATGCAGCACCTCATCAAACTCGGCGAGGAGATCAGCGGCAAGACCTATGACGCCGACGATTACTCCGGCGCCAGCCGCTCCCTGCGCATCATCGCCGACCACTCCCGTGCCGTCGACTTTATGATCTCGGACGGCATCCTTCCCGGCAACGAGGGTCGCGAGTACGTCCTTCGCCGTCTGCTCCGCCGTGCCGTGTTCCACGGTCGCCTGCTGGGCATCGAGGGCGCCTTCCTGACCAAGTTCATCGACGAGGTCAACGCTCAAATGGGCGAGGCCTATCCCGAGCTGCTCAAGAACGTCGCGCTCGTCAAGGGTATCGTCGCCTCCGAGGAGGAGCGCTTCTCCACGACGCTTGACAATGGCCGCGTGTACCTGGACGAGGCCCTGGCCGCGCTCCCCGACGGCGCTGTCCTTCCGGGCGACGTTGCCTTTAAGCTGCACGACACCTTTGGTTTCCCCATCGATCTGACCGTCGAGATCGCCGGCACCGCTGGCCACGACGTCGACATGGACGGCTTCACTGCCTGCATGGAGGACCAGAAGGCCCGCGCCCGCGCTAACGCCAAGGGCGACGCTTGGGGTAGCTTCAACGACGTGTGGGTCGAGCTTTCCGACAAGGTCGCAGCGACCGAGTTCGACGGCTATGACAACGATGTGATCGAGGGCGCCAAGGTTGTCGCCATCGTGCGCAACGGCGAGACCGTCGAGTCCGTTGCCGCCGGCGAGGACGTCGAGGTCGTGCT
>USDH01000093.1 GCA_900553415.1 uncultured Collinsella sp.
GGCCTTTTAGGCCGCGCTTTTGTTTTGGTTCGCGCCATGTGGGGGTGATGGCGACGTGCATTTTTGCGAGTATTCTGCAATCGAAGGCCCCTGCATACCGACCTCGGGCAAAAAATCGGGATTTCTCGATGTTTTCTACGAATGATGGGCGGGGTTATGGGCTGACAGCGTTTGATTTGCAGGGATATTCGCGGTCTTTGGCATTTATCGTAGCGCCCGAAGCCCTTGGTTATGTTGAATACTCCTAAAAATGCACGGCGCTTAGAGGGGGACCTTCGCGATAAGGGAAACCGCCCCGTCGAAGTATGCATTCGACGGGGCGGTTTATGCATATACCCGATTAAGGATACGCTGCGGATCTGTTAGAACTTGACGGTCGGTGCCTGGCGGGCAGCTTCGGCGGCCTCGAAGCCCTGGCGCTCCTTAAACTGGAAGATGCCGGCAAAGATGACAGCCGGGAACGTCTGAATGGCGTTGTTGTAGCTGAGCACGCAGTCGTTGTAGCTCTGGCGTGCATAGCTAATCTTGTTCTCAGTATCCTCGAGCGATGCCTGCAGCTGCGTAAAGTTGGTGTTTGCCTTAAGGTCGGGATAGGCCTCGGCTACGGCGAAGAGCTGGCGCAGCGCACCGGTCAGCACGTTGTCGGCTTCCATTTTGGCCTCGGGCGTGGTGGCCTTGACGGCGGTGTTGCGCGCGCTGATCACGGCGGAGAGCGTCTCCTGCTCGTGCTTGGCGTAGCCCTTGACGGTCTCGACCAGGTTGGGGATCAGGTCGTTGCGGCGCTGCAGCTGCGTATCGATGTTCTGCCAGGCGTTATCGATGCGGTTACGCTTGGTGACCATGTTGTTGTAGATGCCGGCGATGGCGCAGACAATCACAATGACAACAACGATGCCGATGATGACGGTAATCATGATGTCTCCGTTTCGAATGGCCGCGGCGGCATGCGCCAGCTGCCGTTGGTATAACGCTACTAGTATACCCGCAACGTTTTGCCGTGCCGAACTTTCCGGTAAGCGTTATGTTTTCGGCGGGGTTGGCACCGTGGCAAAGCGCGCGAGGTACAGGTGTAAGATATGCGACAGATTGACGAGTGTTGTCTTTGCCCTGAGGATGGCGATACCAGTGGACCTTCGCATTAAGAAAACCTACCGCGCCCTGTTCGATGCCTTCACCGAGCTTCTCGAGGAGCATCGTTTTGAGGACCTGACGGTTGCCATGCTGTGCGACCGCGCCATGATTCGCCGTACGACGTTCTACAAGCACTTTCGCGACAAGAACGATTACTTTGCCTTTTATATCGATGAGCTTATGTCGGGCTTGCCGCAAAAACAGCCCGATGAGGCCGGCGCAGTGTCTGCCGAGGACGTGCGCGCGCTTCGGCACGCGATTTTGGACGATGCCATGGATTTGATTCTGGCGCACGAGCAGCTCATGGATAACATTTTGGCAAGCAGCATGTCGGGCATGTTGACCAACGTTATTTGCGACCGCATTGCCCGCTCCATCCGCGAGCGTGTGATGAACGTGCTTGCCGAGGATGCCCTGGCCCCCGTGTCACTCGAGACGACGTCTGAGTTTGTCGCCGGCGGTATTATTCGACTTTTCACGATATGGTGGGAATCGGGCCACGATCTTGAACGTCGACCTGAGATGGCCGACGTGGTCGATGCGCTGTTTGAGCGGACCATGACGCCGGTGCATCACTAAAAGTGGCGGAGAGAGGGGGATTCGAACCCCCGGAACGCTCTCGCGCTCAACGGTTTTCAAGACCGCCGCATTCAACCGCTCTGCCATCTCTCCGTGAGTCGTAATGATAGCATCGTTTTGAATTTGCAACAGGGAAGGCGAACGATGACGATCACCGAAATCGATGAGAAGTTCATGCGCGAGGCGTTGGCGGAGGCACGAGCCGCCGCGGCGGTGGGCGAGGTGCCCATCGGAGCCGTAGTGGTGCGCGAAGGTGAGATCGTCGCGAGGGCGCACAATCGGCGCGAGCTCGATCAAGATCCTTCGGCTCATGCCGAGTTTGCGGCCCTGTGCGCTGCCGCTCGGTCGCTCAGTCGCTGGCGCCTTTCCGACTGTACGGTCTACGTGACGCTCGAGCCCTGCTGCATGTGTGCGGGCCTTATGGTCAACGCGCGCGTGGGGCGCTGCGTGTATGGCGCGGCTGATGCCAAGGCGGGCGCTCTGGGTTCGCTGTATGACCTGAATGCCGATTCGCGCCTGAATCATCGGTTTAACGTACATGCCGGCGTGCTGGCGGAGGAGTGTCGTGAGGTGTTGAGCGACTATTTTAGTGGGCTGCGTGACGCCGATGGTGCTGGCTGCGGTTGCGGGGCCGATCTTGAGGCGCATGCCGCTCATGCTGAGGCGCTCGCGTGTGCCGAAGGGGATGCTGGCGCGGCGGTTGACTTTGGCCCCGCGTGCCGCCGGCCCCGCCGCGTGCTGCTGGCGATCGACTCCTTTAAGGGCAGCGTTTCGAGTGCGCAGGCGGAGGCGGCGGTTGCCGAAGGCGTGCGCCGTGTGTGGTCCGATGTCCAGGTGGCCGCATTGCCGCTGGCAGATGGCGGCGAGGGAACGCTCGATGCCGTTGCCGCGTGCGGCGGTGAGATTGTGACTTGCGAGGTGGCAGGTCCCTTGGGCGACCGCGTGTCTGCCCGGATGCTGGTGGACGGCGAGCGCGAGTCCGCGGTCATCGAGATGGCCGAGGCGGCCGGCATTGGGTATTCGCCCTGTACGGAGTCGGCGGCGTTGGCGGCTTCGACCTATGGCGTGGGCGAGCTCATGCTTCGCGCGGTTCGCACGGGCGCAAAGACACTCTATATTGGTCTGGGCGGCAGCGCCACCAACGACGGTGGCGCCGGCATGCTGCAGGCGCTGGGCGCGCGTGTGGTCGATGATCGGGGCTGCGATGTCGCCCCCGGTCTTGCCGGCCTTGAGCAGGTGGCGAGCGTTGATTTGGCGCCAGCGCTGCAGGCTTTGGATGGCGCTCGTATCGTTGTGCTATCGGATGTCGAGAATCCGCTCGTAGGGCGTCGCGGCGCGCTTGCGGTGTTTGGCGGACAGAAGGGTCTGCCGACGGGGGATGCCGAGGCCCTGGGCAAGTACGACAGCTGGATGGTCGGCTACGGCCGCCTGCTCGATGCGGCGATTACTGGGGCGCGGGCTCAGGGGTTGTTGCGCGTGCCCGAGGGCGCACGGACATTTGGCTCGGTGCTCGGCGTGCCCGGCGCGGGCACTGCCGGTGGCTTGGGCGCGGCGTTGCTGGCGCTCGGTGCGGAGCTGCGTTCGGGCGTAGAGACGGTGCTCGATCTGATTGGGTTTGACGAGCGCGTGCGCAATGTCGACCTGGTCATAACGGGCGAGGGCAATATGGACGAGCAATCCGCCGCCGGTAAGGCGCCGGTGGGTGTGGCTCGTCGTGCGAAGCGATATGGCAAGCCGGTGGTCGCCGTCGTGGGTGGTCGCGCTGACAACCTGGATGCGGTGTGTGAGCAGGGCATCGACTTGGTGCTTCCGATCTGCCGCAAGCCCATGGACCTGGAGCGGGCACTCGATTCGCAAGAAGCCGCAACCAACCTCATCTGCGCCGGCGAGTCTGCCGCGCGAGCCTATGACCTCGCTCGCCTCTAAAACCAATCCGAAGTTGATTGCCCTGAGCCTTGCGTCGGACCGTTTGCCTCGAAGTGGTGTTGTCTGGGAATCGGAGACTATGCACTTCGGGTGTTGACGCCGCCATTTATGTGCCATTAGTAGATTGCTCTTCGTTCAGTTGCTCGCCAATTAATCCTGCCAATTAATTACCATTTCGGGCGAAGAAGTGGATTATCTCCATGATGGACCTCTTTGGGCATAATGTTGTCTTTAAACTGTCCTAATCAATAGATCGCTCTTGGGAAGAGAGGGCGACACCAGAGGGGGAGAAGGGAATTGGAGAGGAAAGTTTTCGGGGGGGGCGGAGAGCCGCCGCTCTCTGCCTTGCGCTGGTTCTCGGCTTCGGATGTTTATCCGTTGGCGCGACGGCCGGTGTCGCATATGCGGCCACGGCATCGCGGACTGCGTATACTGTGGAGGAGTTTGAGATCACCCAGGACGGCGTGACCTATTCGTGCGAGACCACGGATAAGGGCACGGCGGAAATCACAGGTATTGTTGCCGACGACAGTGTGACCGCGGTGAGTGTGCCCAGCTCTATCGAGCATGGTGGCCAGACCTACAAAGTCACCAAACTTTATTTCTCGTCTGGTATCGTGGCCAAGAACGTTGAGCAGCTGACGCTTCCCGACACGCTCGAAAAAATGTACGGAGGGAATTTCCGGAGGTTCGCAAAGGTCAAGGAGCTCCATATCCCTGGCTCCATCAAGAACTTCGCTTGCTCGCTGCAAAACGCTGGCTCGCTCGAAAAGCTCTATTTCGATGAGGGCGTCGAGGAGATTAGCGCCAACATGATGGTCTATGGCTGCAGCAACCTTTCGGAGATCGATCTCCCCTCCACCCTCAAAATGATTTCGGGCTCGGGCGCCTTCGAGGGGGCTACGGCCCTCACGGGCATCGAGTTTCCAAAAGATGTCGCCTTCTCCGACACCATAGTGGGCGTGTTCCAAGACTGCACGTCTCTGACAAGTGTGTCGTTGCCCGCTTCGGTTACCAAGATCCCCTCGTACATGTTTGACGGATGCACCTCTCTAACGTCCGTCACCGCGCTGAGTGAAATCGAGTCCATCGGGGATGGGGCGTTTCAGAATTGCTCGAGTTTAACCGGCATCGATTTCCCGGGCACATTGAAGAGCATCGGATCCTCTGCTTTCCGGGGGTGCGCCAGCCTGGTGAGCGTGCCCGACCTGAGCAAAGTGACAAAGATGGGCAGCGCGGCTTTTCGCGAGTGCGGAAATCTGCGGGCGTCCGTGGACCTGTCCTCGCTTCAGAGCGTTCCGGGCTATGCGTTTTGCTACACGCCAGTTAAGATCGCGGGGCTCTGCGACAGCCTGAAGAGTATCGGTGACTGGGCCTTTATCTGGAGCAACGTCGCCGTCCAGCTCCCCAGGACACTTGAGACAATTGGCAACTACGCCTTCTATGACGGTACGTTGCCGGAGCAGCTTTCCATTCCGGATTCCGTGACTTCCGTTGGCACGGCAGCCTTCTCGCGCGTAGACGGCGTGAAGGACGTGACGATCGGGCGCGGCCTCACCAAAATACCCCGGGACATGTTTGACGGCAGCACGGTTCAAAAGATCACGATCGAAAACAGCAGGGACGACATTACCGACTCGAAGAACCTCCCGTCCTCTGGCGTCGATATCGTCTACACGCGCGAGTCCATCGATGACGGCGTCGGCGATACCGTGAGCGATGACAGCACCAAGACCCTTCAGGAGCTGGTCAACGAGGCGCCGCGTGGCGAGGAAACCGTCATCACCCTGAAAAAGCACGTGAAGCTTGGCTCCACGCTCACGATTCCTGCCGGGAAGATGATTAAGATCACGTCGGATGAGCCCTATACCATCTTGGCAAAGAAAAGCGGCTTCTCCGTACTGGTCAATGTTGCCGAGGGGGCATCCCTCGAGCTGTCGGGGAAAGTGGAGCTTCGCGGCCGCTACAACACCGGCTCCATCATCAACAGCGCAGGCGCGCTCGCCCTTTCCGACAGCGCCACCGTCTTCGACGGAACCGTTAGTTCCACGGCATCGGGCGCTGTGAAGCTTTCAGGGCCGGCTGCCTCGCTTACCATGAACGGCGGCGTTATCGAGAAATGCACCGTCGATGAGGTGTACTGCGGCACCGTCTTTGCCACCAACGGCGCGCATGTCGCCTTGCAGGGTGGCAGCATCCGCGGCAACCGCGTTGCCAGCGCCGATGGCGACGGCAACTACCTTTCTTCCGCCGGCATCATGCTCCTGGGCAACGCCCATCTTGAAATGACCAGCGGCAGCATTGCCGACAACAACGGCTATCAGGGCAGCGCCGTAATGATGTACGCCCCCGATAGCGCGCAAGATGCGCGTGCCACGTTCCTTATGGCAGGCGGCGAAATCAAGGACAACGCCAGCAGCAAGCTTGGCAAACGCACTCCCTCGGGCGCGGTTCACGTAGAGGGCAACGCCGCGTTCACCATGACGGGCGGCGCAATCAGCGGAAACGGCGCCGCGGGCGACGGCAAGGGCGGCGTGGCCGTGACGGAGAATGCGAAAAAATACCGTGTCCTCCGCGTGGACACCGCCGCGAAGACCGTCGGCCTCTATCTGTGAGTCGGAAAGGAGAAACGAACATGGCATTTGACAACATTCATCTCGAAAAGGGCATGTATCACGAGGCTGGCCGCAGCTTCACGCAGGTGCTCGAGCAGCTCGACCCCTCCGAGGGCTACCGCGGCACGCCGCTGGAGAACACGGACGCCTTCCAGCGCCAGCTCAAGCGCTTCGGCATCCGCGTGAAGGGCGCGGGCTCGGACACGGTGGAGAAATTCTTCTC
>USDH01000094.1 GCA_900553415.1 uncultured Collinsella sp.
CCCGCCGCAACCAGCATCTCTACAGTCCCAGCGGGCGCCCCGATCTGTGGATTTTTCCCAAAGGCGTCATAGGAGACCGAGTAGGTTGCGGGAATTCGTGCACCAATACCAAAAACGTTAGTATCTTTAACGCAGGTGATGCTGTTGGTCATGATGTTAGATGTTCCGAACACGAGACCGAGCACTGGGTCGTGGCCGAGGGTCGCGAACCGGTGGTTTGCGCCCTTGAAGAGCCCGATGTTTTCTGCCTCATAGCGTGTCGCGTCGTAGGGCACTCCGCGTGAATTAAGAATTTGATGTTTTGAGGCGAACAGATGGTTCGATTCCCGTGGCATCCTGTCATCGAAACCAGAGAAGACACGACTTTGGAAGTTGTGCAGAGCGTGTTCTTTTACGTTGCCCGCTCCGGCACACTCGACCTCCGTCAGTGAGTTGATGATAAGAATGCGGGCGACTTGGAGCATGGTTGCGGCGACGACAAAGGCGGCGTCAGCATCCTGCAGTCGCGTCCGCTCCTTGAACTCCCGGTCGATGCGCTGAAGGTTCTCGCCGTACTCGCGGACGGACTTCTCCACTGCCTGCTCGGCCCAGCTCTCGTCAACGGCCACGCATGCCGCCCTCGCCGCCATGTAGTCGGCGAAGAGCCTGCAGGCGTGCGCTTCCTCTTCTGTTACCTGGCCGTCCGCCGCCGCGGCGACTTGCAACTGCTCGGCCATGGAGTCCAGCGACACGATGCTAACGTTGTCCAAGTAGTCCTTGACTTGGTCGAAGGACAAACCCTTGTCATCCGCGATGACCTGCACCTTTGTCTTGACGTTATTTGGGAGGCCGCCGTCCAGCTTGAGGTAGTCGAGGCCGTCCTCGAGCCACTCCTGCTCCTCTTGGGAGAAATCGCCGTCACAGCGCATCAGGAAGCAGAGCGTTGCCACGTAGGCGTAGATGAAGTTGTGCCGCTTCTCGCCCGCAAGGTAGGCGCCCTGCTTGATTCCGTCACGGAAACCCTTGATACGTGCCCTGCGGAGTCGCGCGGAGAATGAGTTCTCCTTGATGGCATTGATCCCGCCCTCCACGGTCGACGCCGCGTCGGACGCAAGGGACGATGCTCCTTGGGCCAGATCTACGGCGGCACCGATGGCAATTCCGCCTACCGCGTTCGCGGCCCCTATAATCGTTTTGCCTGCATCGGACGATGCAATTTGCTCGCCGGCACTCGACATACCTTCCGCAACCGAGCACATGGCGCTGCCGATGGCCTCGGATGCCGAGGTGGCCGTATCGACGATAACGTTTCCCGCGCCCTCAGCTGCATTCGTGGCGCCTTTGGCGGCGGACTCGATGGCCGCCGATGCGTCTTTTGCCATCTCACCGGCGGCTTGGGACAGAGCTTTTCCGAGATCAAGTTTTACTGCCAATTTGTTCTCCTGACATACGCGGGTTGCGCAGCGACCTCCTTCATACTACTGCGCGGTGCGAAGCATTGGGTGCGTTGGTGGATTGATGATTACGGAAAATGGGACGCATCTCCATTCCGTTTCTCCCGCCACAAATTACCCTCGGCATACTTGCGCGAGCGATTGCTCGTGCTACACTTGCAATTGCTGTTTCAGGGCGGGGTGGAATTCCCCACTGGCGGTAAATCGGGCGGTGCCAAAGGGGCGCCGTGGAGCAGGCGAGGTGCCTGCGACTGAGCCGATGAGTCCGCGACCCGTGCGTGTGTTGGTTCGCATGCCGGCTGAACTGGTGAGATCCCAGTACCAACGGTTAGAGTCCGGATGAAAGAGGCAGGTGATCTTATGTCTGAACAGTCGCAGCATATCCATTTTGAGAATACGAATAGGTGGAGCACCAAACAGCTCGTTACCATGGCGCTGATGTGCGCTCTGGGCGCCCTGTTTATGTACGTGCAGCTGCCCATCCTTCCTTCGGCGCCGTTTTTGACCTATGACCCGTCGCTGGTGCCGGCGATGGTGTGCGGGTTTGCGTATGGTCCCGGTGCCGGTACTGCAGTTGCCGCCATGGCGATTGTTATCCATGCGCTCACCACGGGCGACTGGGTCGGTGCGCTCATGAACCTGGTGGCTACGCTGGGCTATATTCTGCCCGCGGCCATTGTCTACCAGAAGATGCATACCTATAAGGGTGCCGTGATCGGCCTCGTGCTCGGCGTCATTGCCGCTACGGCGCTGTCTATGGTCGCAAATCTCACCATCGGCGTATGGTTCTGGTATGGCTCGGTCGATGTGATTGCCCCGCTCATGCTTCCTGCCGTGCTGCCGTTCAACCTCATCAAGACCGTGCTCAACTCGGTGCTCACGCTTGCAGTGTACAAGGCGGTCTCCAATCTCATCACGCCTAAAAAGGACCAGGTCAAAGGCCGCGCATGATTGAGTGTCGGGGCGTTTCCTTTAGCTATGACGGTGCCGTGTCGGCACTCGACGGTGTCAATCTGAACATCGAGGACGGGGAGTTTTTCTGCATCCTCGGTGGCAATGGGTCGGGCAAGTCGACGTTTGCCAAGCATCTGAATGCGCTGTTGCAGCCCGATGCGGGCACGGTACGCATCAACGGCATGGATGCGTCCGACCCCGAGCTGGTCTACGACATTCGTTCGACCGCGGGCATGGTATTCCAGAATCCCGACGACCAGCTGGTGGCAACGCTTGTCGAAGATGACATTGCGTTTGGTCCCGAAAACCTTGGCGTGCCATCGGCGCAAATTGCGCAGCGCGTACGCGAGGCGCTGAAAGGCGTGGGCCTGGTGGGCTTTGAGCACCACGAGACCCATGCGCTTTCGGGCGGCCAAAAGCAGCGCGTGGCGCTTGCCGGCGTGCTTGCCATGGAACCGCGCGTGCTCATATTGGACGAGGCATCCTCGATGCTCGATCCGCGTGGACGCAAGGGCCTTATGAAAGCGTGCCGCGCACTCCACGATCGCGGCATGACCATCGTGATGATTACGCACTTTATGGAAGAGGCTGCCGAGGTCGATCGTGTCGCCGTGTTTCAGACGGGACGAGTTGCCATGCTGGGCACGCCCGAGGAAATCTTGACGCGGGCGGACGAACTTGCGCAGCTCAACCTGGATATGCCGGAGTCGTGTCGTCTGGGCAGGTCGCTTCGTGCGAAGGGCGTGCCCGTTTGCGCGCAGGTACGTGAGGCGGATATGGTCGCCGAGATTGCGCAGGCTTATGCCGAGCGAAGTGGGGCAGGCACCGCGGGGCAGTCTTCCGCATCCCAGTTGGAAATCGCTGACGGCACTGTTCCGGTAGACAACGAGGGTAACGCGTCGGAGCCCGTCATAGAGCTATCCCATGTTTCGTATAGCTATTCGCTGAGCGCCCGCGAGCGTCGCCGTTGGCACAAGCGCTCGGCCGCCGAGGGTTCATCGAACAAACAGGCTCTCTGGGGAAACGACCCCAGCAGCCCGTGGGCACTGCGTGATGTATCGCTGACGGTGCGTCGCGGCGAGTTCCTGGGTTTGGCAGGTCATACCGGTTCGGGTAAGTCGACGCTGGTCCAGCATATCAACGGTTTGATTCGTCCCCAGGAGGGAAGCGTTTGCGCGCTGGGGCTCGACCTATCAAACAAGAAAGACGCCGCCGCTGTTAAGGCCAAGGTCGGCGTGGTGTTTCAATATCCCGAGCGCCAGCTATTTGCCGAAACCGTGGCGCAGGACGTGGCGTTTGGTCCGCATAACCTTGGCTTGCCGCAAGATGAAGTCGACCGTCGTGTCGAGTCATCGCTCTCACGTGTGGGTCTCGACCTTTCCGCGGTCGGCGACAAGAGTCCCTTTGAGCTTTCGGGCGGTCAGCAACGGCGTGTGGCATTCGCCGGCGTGCTCGCCATGGAGCCCGAAGTCCTGGTGCTCGATGAACCCATGGCGGGGCTCGATCCGGCTGCGCGCAGGGATTTCCTTGAGCTTATCGATCGACTTCACCGCGATGGCCTGACCGTTGTCATGGTTTCGCATAGTATGGATGACCTGGCCAATTGCTGCGACCGCATTGTCGTAATGAACGAAGGCGCGGTGTTTGCCGAGGGAACCCCCGCGCAGGTGTTTGCGCATGCCGATGAGCTCAAGTCGATCGGCTTGGGCGTACCTGCTGCTCAGCGCATGGCGTTGGCGCTCGCGGAGGCGGGCGTGCCGCTGCGTCGCGGCGGGCTCTATACGGTTGAGTCGCTGGCAGACGAGTTGGTGGACCTGCTAATCGGTCGCTCGGGCGGTCCTTCTAACGTCGCGGACATTGCTAAATCCAAGACGGTCGTGCGAGAGGAGGGCTGCTAATGGAGGCGTTTTCGTTTGGCAGCTACTATCCCGGCGATAGTGCGATCCACCGCCTGGACCCGCGAACTAAGTTGCTCTTGGGCTTTGTGTTTCTGATCACGACGCTCACAGTCAGCAGCTTCCGCGGACTGGCCCCGGTCGCAATCTTCGTTGTCCTGATCTATGCCGTGTCCCGGGTGCCGTTGCGCCGGGTCCTATCATCGATGGCACCATTGCTGGCGATTGTCGTGGTGGTCGCAGTGCTCAACCTGTTTTCCGACCAGAGCGGGCGCATCCTGTGGCAGCTCGGCTTTCTGCAGATAAGCGAGGGCTCGCTGCGTTCTGCCGCCTTTATGGCGTGCCGCCTGACCCTGATGATGGCCGGCATGAGCGCCATTACGCTCACCACGCCCACGCTCGACCTCACCGCGGGCTTTGAGCGCCTGCTCGCGCCGTTTGCGCGCGTGGGGCTCCCTGCGCATGAGCTCGGCATGATTATGGGTATCGCGCTGCGCTTTATGCCGCAGTTTGCCACCGAGATGAAGCAGACGGCCGATGCGCAGGCGAGCCGCGGTGCGCGCGTGACGGGAGGCCCGCTCGGCGGCGTGCGTATGCTCGGCAGTGTGGCGATTCCGCTGTTCACGGGCGTGTTCCGTCATGCCGAGACGCTTTCGGCCGCCATGGATGCCCGTTGCTATCATGGCGAGCAGGGCCGCACACGTTTGCATGCGCTTGCATTTGGCCGCAGCGATGCGTTGGCGGCGGTGGTGACGGCGTTGCTGCTCATCTGCGTCATCGTCATCAATCTTCAACTTGTTTAGGCGCGATTCGAGCGCAAGAAAGGGGTCCCTATGACCGACAACGACTGTACGGCTCAGCTTGAGCGCGCCTGTTCGTATCTCAGGCGCATTCCGGCGTGGTATCTGGCCACGACCGATGTGGCCGACGGGTATCAGCCTCGCGTGAGGCCGTTTTCATTTGCCATGGTCGATGACGGTAAGCTGTGGTTTTGCACATCGCGCGACAAGGATGTGTGGGCGGAGCTGAGTGCGAATCCCAAGTTTGAACTCTCGGGCTGGAAGCCGGGGGAGTGCTGGATCGTGCTAACGGGCGAGGCTGCACTCGAGGATGATGCAGTCGTGAGCGACAAGGTGCGCCAGGCAGGCTTTAAGCACATGGTGGGCATTGGCGAACAACACGATAGCGCCAACGACGGCCGTCTCGCGTTCTTCTCGGTCCGCAACATCGCCGCACGGTTCTGCGATATCGACGGCAGCGAGGAGCGCCTGGAGCTCTGATTTCCCAAATTGACTACCCATTGCAAAAAGACTGGTCAGGCGACAGGAGGAAACGTGGACGGATTGAATACGGTGCTGGAGTATCTGACGTCGGTGCCTGCGTGGTATCTGGCGACGAGCGTGGACGGGCAGCCGCATGTGCGTCCGTTTTCGTTTGCGCAAATCCAGGACGGCAAACTGTGGTTTGTAACGGCGCGCACCAAAGATGTGTGGCAGGAGCTGCTGCAAAATCAGCGCTTCGAGGCCACGAGTTGGTGGCCGGGCCATGGCTGGCTCATCTTGCGCGGGCGTGCCAGCTTGGATGACCGGGCTTTAGGCGAAATGCGCGAAGCCGGGTGGAAGCATCTAGAGCGCCTGGGCGAGCACTATGAGGGGCCTAACGACCCCACGCTCGTCTTCTTTAGCGTCGAGGATCCCGAGGCTTTTATCTGCAATCACGACGAATGGGTGCCGGTCGAGCTCTAGCCGGCTGGCTCATCCTAACAACTTGGTTTTCGCATGGGCGGGCCCCGTATTGCCCGGCGCCGTTAGGAGCGCCGGTCAATACGGGGCCTGCTCCATTTGTCAATTCCTTCAAGCGATTGTGTCGGGAATGTTTCAATGCATGAATATGCAAGCCATTTACGTATTCATGCATCTTTTGGTGCTAAAGTCTCAACCTACTTCATAACTGCCGCTGTGAAATGCGCATCGGTGCATAAATCGCAGACAAGGAGTCTGATATGTCTTTGAAGGTTGGAATCGTCGGCGCGGCTGGATATGCCGGAGCCGGGGCGGAAACCCGGAACGGGGACGGTGCCGGGA
>USDH01000095.1 GCA_900553415.1 uncultured Collinsella sp.
ACACGCAATCAGCCTCCCCCACCTTGCGGGCAAAAGCCTCGATATCTTGCTTGCAAGCAGCAGGCTCGCAATCGCTCAAATCGTATGACGTGCCGCCGTTTCGATAGACGGCCCGATGGGAAAACGATCGGTTGACAAGCCCGATGCCGAGCTTCTCGTACAGGGTCATCCGTGCTCCCTTTCAGCTATAAAAAACAGGTGTCTATAAACAGTATCCTTGTTGATTTTCGCAGGGGCAATGAACAAACGCGTGCATCTGTCGATAAACGAACAGCTGCTGGACATTGTCAAACGACTCAGATTGGAGAGGCGATGGGAGAAACCAAGATCGACCGCCGGCGGCGCTACACCCTCTCGGTCATACAGGAGGCGTTCTTCGCGCTGCTGGCCGAGGTCGGCTTCGCGAAGATGACGGTGGCGGACATCTGCCGCCGCGCCGAGATCAACCGGGGAACGTTCTATCTGCATTACGAGGATAAGTACGCGCTGCTCGATGCGCTTATCGACGAGGCCCCGAGTTCGCCCATGCCCAGGAGCTGCTCAACGCCTATTCCGAAGGAGGCTTACTGGCGGTATCCGCTCTTCGCGATTCCGATAACCCATCGTGACCTGCGATTCAGGAATACCAGCCTCCGAGCCCTCTCGTTCGGAGGCTGCGGCTAAAACCTCATTGCGCGTCTACCGCTCCGCGTTACTCGCCGCCTGCCCGCGCCGCAGCGAGCAGTGCGCTCAAATCGGCCCGAATCGCCTCCGCCTTGCTCCCGAGCTGCAGCGGGACCGAGCCGCTCGAGATGTTCACGCTCAGCAGGTGCGCATTCGGCAGCTTTGCGGCCATGCTCCAGAACGGGAGCGTGATGATGCCGGGGGTCATCTCGCCCACGCCGAGCTCCAGCAACAGCACGCGGCGATCGCTGCGCTCGCGCACGAAGCGCTCGTATCGTCCGAGGCTCTCGCGCCAGGCCGCACCCTGCAGAAACGTGTCGTCGCGCACCCACGGTACAAGCTGCCAGCCGCAGTGCGGGCATCGGGGGACATCCTCGCTGCGGATCTCGAACCCCGCCATGCCCGCGAGCATGCGCTCGACGTAGGGGCTCGCGTCGAAGAGCTCGTCACAGCATGGCTGCTTGCACTGAAGGTGCGCGAAGCTTCCCTGATAGTTGCAGATTCTCTCGGCGGGAAACGTCTTCTCGACCTGGGTGTCCACATTGTTGCTCAGGATGAAGTAGTCCTTATGGCCGATGAGGGACCGCAGGTCGAGATAGGGCTGTGAGGCAGGTTCGCGCAGCATGAAATCGATGTATCGCGCGTAGTAGGCCCATTGCTGCTCGAGGCTGGGGTAGAGGTGGTAGAAGCCGTCGAAAAGGCTCTTGAAGCCAAGGGCTTGCTGCCAGTCCGTCATTCCGGCGCGCGCCATGCCTGCGCGGTTGTAATGGTTGAACCCGGCGGCGCTCGACATGCCCGAGCCGATGCCGACGATGATGGCGTCGGCATCGTCAATAAGGCTTCGAAGCCTATACGCTTCCCTCTCTAGAGACGGCATTGGGCAATCTCCTCGAAAGCCGGGGCCATATCGCCGTCAACGAGAATCGTCTCGCACGATGCATCGGGCGCCATAGCCTGGCTGTAGTTGAACACGATGTAGGTGGCGTGCTCGCAGACGTTCGCGATCTGGGCGAGCATGTGCTTTATGATGCCGTTGCGCAGCCCCACGCCAAGTTCGAGGATGGCGACCCTGCCGTTGCGATGGGTGCGCACGAGGCACTCGAGCTCCTCGAGCTGGGCTGTGGCGAGGGCGTCTGGATGGGCGAGACGCCGCTCGTCGATCGACGTGCGTATGCCCCCCTCCGTCTCGAGCACGCGGTTCTCGTCGAACCCGGCGCGCGCGAAGTGCCCGTCGATGTTGCATGTGACCACGAAGGTGTCGGCGTGCTCCGTAAGACGCCGCAGCCCGTTCATGAGCGAGCCGGGCTCATATTCGAGATACTCCTTTTGATGGAACCGCTCGGCCCATCGGCGTCGCACGCTGGCATCCGGGGAAGCGAGCCCCTGCAGTATGCAGCCGATGCCGTCTGCCTGGGCGAGGTCCCCGTACGCCTCTTGGAAATGAGCATCGGTGCAGAAAAGGTTGAGCCCCTCCGCCATGTCGAGTCCGTTGCTAGCGCCGATGATGACAAGATCCGCTTCGGCTAGCGCCCTGCCTATGCGAACTGCTTTCGCCGTCTCCATGCGCTACCTTCCCAGCGTCTTGCGCACGTCGGCGAGCACGTCGGCGATGTCGGCACGCATCGCCATGCCCCGGTCCTCGATCGCGCGGGGGAGAAACTGCGTCTTGTTGTTTACGGCGATGTAGCTGGCCTGCGGTAACTGCGCCGTGAGGGCCCAGAACGGCTCCTGGATAAACGCGGGTGTCATGCGGCCCACACCCAGCTCGAGGAAAAGGATCTTCTTCCGCGCGTGCGCGTCGATCCAGTCGGATACCTTGCGGTACTGCTCCTCGTAGAGCTCGCCCTGCAGGAAGTTGCCGTAGCCGCGAACCCAAGGGAACGCCTCTGCCCCGCAGTGCGGGCAGTGCGGCACGAGCTCTGCCGGAACCTCAAGGCCGTCTCCCATGGCCTCTACCATGCGGGAGACCGGCTCGACCGCGTCCCACACCTCGTCGGTGCAACAGTGGGAGCACTGGAAGAAGCGGTGGTCGCCTTGGATCTCTGCCACTTTCTCCCAGGGATAGAGCTTCACAAACTGCGTGTCCTGGTTGGTGGTGAGCACGAAAAAGTCCTTCTCGGCAAGAATGGCGTCGAGGTCCTTGTAGGGCTGGCGCAGTGGGGCGTTGAGTGTGGTGTCGAGGAAGGTGGCAAGATAACCCCAGCGTGCCTCGGCGGTGGGCCAGCGGTCGGTCGACCCCTCAAACGCGCCCCTGAAACCGTAACGTAGGCCCGTGACCATGATGCCGTTCAGGCCAAAGAAGTAAGCAGCACTGTCAATGGTCTTCCAGCCGGTGACAGGCGCGTTGTCCTCGTAGTAGAAGTCGCCGCCGCCCGCCGCGGAGAGCCCGGAGGCCCCGCCCACCAGCACGCAATCGGCTTCCTCGATCATGCGGGCGAAATCCTTGATTTGCCGGTCGTAGGGCTCGGGCTCGCGGTCACTCAGCTCATAGGGCGTGCCGCCGCTGCGGTAGGCGGCCTGAAGGGAAAACGATCGGTTGGTGAGCTCGACAACGAGCTGCTCGTATAGAGTCACTGGATGCCTTCTTTCAGCTATTATGAACAGGTGTTGATAAAAAGTATCCATGTTGATTTATGTGAGAGCAATGAACAGCTTCGGCCTGCTGTCGATAAACGAGCGTTTGCCGGGCATTGTCGAGCGTTGCAATTGGAGGGGTAGTGGAAACGGGGAAGATAGACCGTCGCCGACGCTATACGCTCTCGGTCATACGGGAAGCGTTCTTTTCGCTGCTGGCCGAGGTCGGTTTCGCGAAGATGACGGTGGCGGATATCAACCGTGGCACGTTCTATCTGCACTACGAGGACAAGTTCGCGCTGCTCGACGCACTTATCGACGAGGCCCTGGCGGCGGCGCCGCCGATCGAGGGGGCGGAGGCGGGCGCCCTCTGCCAACGCCCGCCGGCAAACGATGACTATTATCTGCTCTACTCGGATGACGACGCGTACGCCCGCGTGGCACAGCGCGTTATCGAGCGCGGCGCCGAGCAGATGGTTCCCTCAATCATGGAGAAGACCGGGCTTTCGCGCCAGGACGCCTATCTGCTCTTCGTCCACAACGTCCAGGGAAATCTCGCGGTCAACCGCCTGCTCGGTTGGAAGCGGGGACCCGAGTTCGCCCACGCCCAGGAGTTGCTCAGTGCCTATTCCGAAGGGGGCATGCGGGCGGTATCGGCCCCTTGCAGATTAATCGCGAATTAGAACATGATGGCGTCGTCGGCCGTGAAGGCATCGAGGGATCCCTGCTTGACCTGAATGCAGACGTATGTGATCCCCGAGTCGGACGCGGCGCGGAACTGACGATGCGCAGCGGGGGAAATGCGCAGCCAGTCGCCGGCCGCAAGCTCGATATCCTCACCGTCGATCGTGACCGAGCCTGCGCCCTCGAGCACGCCATAGATCTCCTCGTTTTCCTTGTGTGCATGGACGAACGGAACGCCAGCGCCGGCGGGAAGACTGTTGATACTCACCTCTGCCCCGGTAAGCCCGAGCACCTCGTGCAGCTCAACGCGGCTCTCATTGTCGATGTGGGTCTTTGCATAATTAGCCATAATGGTTCCTCTCTTGGGGTTGATTTACCTTGCAGGCATCTCCTGCGTGAGATATATTCAACGCGAAAGCGCATGCAAATACGAGTACGCACATATTTGTAACTGCGTGCCTTTTTGTGAAACCGGTATGGTCAAGGAGGTTGGGTCTCCCATGATGGCGAAAGAGGAGCTTCCGGAGTGTCCGGTCGCAACGGCGGTAGCGCTCATTGGCGGCAAGTGGAAACTGCTCATTATTCGTAACTTACGCGTACGCCCTTGGCGTTTCAACGAGTTGCGCCGCAACCTAGAGGGGATCTCTCAGAAGGTACTTACCGACAGCCTGCGGCAGATGGAGGATGATGGGCTGGTCTTTCGCCATGACTATGGCGAGAATCCTCCCCGCGTTGAGTATGGCCTTACCGAGCTCGGCCGCCAGATGATGCCCATCATGGACTCGCTGGCAGACTTCGGCGCTTATTACAAGACAATTGTTTCGTAGCAGGCACATCGCTTAGGGGGGGCGGAGAACCGCTACGAGGGTGCTAACGAAAACCTGTCCCGAATCATCGTGCGCCTGCGGCATGAAGGAGGGAGATTCCTATGAATATCGTTGTATTGAGCGGCAGCCCGCGTAAGGGCGCCAATACCGATACCATGGTCGAGGCGTTTGCCGAGACCGCGCGCGAGGGCGGCAATACGGTCGAGGTCGTCCGCGTTGCCAGCAAGAAGATCGCCGGCTGCTTGGGATGCCAGTACTGCTTTACCCATGAGGGCGTCTGCGTGCAGAAGGATGACATGGCCAACGTGATCGAGTCGCTGAAAGACGCAGATATGGTCGTCTTTGCCTCGCCTATCTACTGGTTTGATATCACTGCGCAGGAAAAGACCGCCATCGACCGCCTGTACGCCTTCGGTGCTACGGGCTTCCCGTTCACCAAGACGGCCCTTTTGCTCGATAGCCACAGCGAGGGCGTCTATGACGCGGCGATCGCCATGTACAAGTCAACCTGCGCATACTGCAAGTGGGAGGACCAGGGCATTGTCACCATTAGCGGCATGACCGAGCGCGACAGCATGGCATCCTCGCCCAAGTTGAAAGAGGTGCGCGAGCTCGCTCGCAAGCTGGCCTAAGGGCTCGAAGAGCGCATGGCAATCAACACTAGTGGAAATGCTTGCTGTCCTTACCAAGAGGAATGCTGATTGCCATGCAACGATGCTCCAGCGGACAATTCCGGTGTGCTAAAACGCCTTCTCGTTCAAGAATTCCCTGAACGCGGGGATGTCGAAGCCGACGAGGCCACGTCCACGTTCCCCGATAACGCTGTCCTCGAGGAGGCGGCGTTTGTATTGACTTGCATAATTGCTGGCGACGCCCATACGCTTGGCAATTTCTGAGACTCTGCTGGGTCCAGAATCAGGCAGAAGACTGTGAGTGAAAATCGGGAGTAGCGCTCCCGATTTTGACCAATTAACGTTTGTACGAGATAATAGACTCCATAACGGGAGGCGGTTCTATGTACATCGAGCGCGAAATTGAACAGACGATAGATTCGATGCTGGGACAGGGAAAAGTTGTCCTGGTGACCGGAGCGCGCCAAGTTGGGAAGACGACGGTTCTCAAGCAACATCTAGGCGACCGATTCGACTATGTTTCGCTGGAGAACCCGCGGGATTATCTTCTTGCAAAAGAGGATGCCGCCCTGTTTTTCGAGTCTCATGATCTGCCGATCATCATTGATGAGATTCAGCGAGTGCCTGAGCTTTTTTCTCCGGTGAAGTGGGTTGTCGATCAATCAGAGGAGAAGGGCCGAATCGTCCTCACGGGATCCCAGACATATCACCTTATGAAAGGGGTGAGCGAATCCTTGGCGGGGA
>USDH01000096.1 GCA_900553415.1 uncultured Collinsella sp.
CAGCACGATGGCGGCGGCAAACACCGACACGACCACGATGGTCAGGCGGCGACGGAGCTCGCCCAGGTGATCGAAGAGCGGCATGCGCGCAGGTCCGATAGGCATTACTCATCGCCTCCCTTCGGGGCGTCGGCGGCAGCGGCGTCGTCCTCGGCCTCGAGCTCGCGAGCGAGCTGGTCGACGACGGCCTTGCGCTTGCGGGGACGACGGGCGTAGAGGTCAGCCGTCGTGGGCTCTGCCGGCTCGGGCTCGGACTCCGGCTCTGCAGCAGGCTCGGGCTCGACGACAGGCTCGGCGGCAGCGGCAGGCTCGGCGCTCTCGGCCTCGGACTCCTCAGCAGCACCCTCGCCCTCGGCGGCAGCCTCGCTCGCGGCCTTCTCGGCGGCAAGGCGGGCACGGCGCTCGGCAAAGGTCTCCTTCTTTGCGGGCGCAGCCGTCTCGACGGCATCCTCGTCTGCATCGGAATCGTCATCGACGGCAGCCTTCTTGGGCTTGACCGGGGCCGACGCGGCCTCGCTCACCGGATCGATTATCTCGGACTGAACAACGGCCGTCATCTTTTCCTGCGTCTCGCGGAACTGACGGATGGCACGGCCGATCGTACGGCCCATCTGCGGGAGCTTATCCGGGCCAAACAGCAAAAAGCCGAAGACCACGATGATCGCGAGCTCACCCTCTCCAATACCAAACACACATACCTCCAAGGCTCGATGTGAGTCGAGCCCGCACCGCGCCATTCGGCCGGAACTCGTCTATTCATTCGGTCAAGTATAGCGCCCGGACGCCAAAACGTCCGAGCGCATCACAAACATATGCCAAACGGCACGCCCTTTTGGGGGCAAAGATTATGCAGCGGTGATCGAAATCTCCTGGTCGACACCCAACAGCTGGACCACGCGCATCACCGGGGGCTGCACATTGGTGCAGCTAAAGCGCTTGCCGTGGTCGACCGCGTGGTGCGCGGCGCCCACGAGCACGCCAATGCCCGTCGAATCGATGTAGCTCACCTGGGCAAAATCGAGCTCAACGGCCTCGGTGGGCTGCTCGAGCGCCAGGTCGATGGCATTGCGCAGGCTATCGGCGTTAGAGATATCGATCTCGCCGGTTACCTTAATGGTGTAGAGCTCTGGCGTGGGGTTGGTGGAAATACCCAAATCCATGTATACGCTCCTTTACGTATCGAAAGTGCGGATAGTACGGGAAGCCGCGCGTTAGGCGCGCTCGGCACGCGCAAGCTCGGCAGCGACAAGCTTAACGGCCAGCACCAGCACATCGAGCGCGGCCTCCAGGTCCTCGACTGTGGGATAGCTCGGCGCGATGCGGATGTTGGTGTCGCGCGGGTCCTTGCCATAAGGCCAGGTGGCACCAGCCGGCGTGAGCTTGACGCCCAGGTCTGCGCAAAGCGCGGCGACCTTTTGGGCCGAGCCATCGGGACCATCGAAGCTTACAAAGTAGCCGCCGCGGGGATGCGTCCAGGTAGCGCAGCCCGTCTCGCCCAGGCCCTCGGTGAGCTTGCGCTCAACGGCCTCAAAGCGCGGGCGCAGGAACTCGGCATGCTTTTTCATGTGCTCCTTGACCGCCTCGATGGTGGGAAGGAAACGCACGTGACGCAGCTGGTTGAGCTTGTCGGCGCTAATCAGGCCGGCCTTGAGGCGCTTGGAGAACTCGGCGATGACCGCGGGGCTCGCACCGATAAAGCCGATGCCGGCGCCCGGGAAGGTGATCTTGGACGTCGAGGCAAATGCCACCACGCGGTCCTCGGTGCCCGCCGCGCGAGCGAGGTCGAAGATGTTGGCGAGCTCGTCGGTCTCGTCGTACAGGTCGTGCACGCAGTAGGCGTTGTCCCAGAAGATGCGGAAATCGGGCGCGGCCGTGGGCATCTCGACCAGGCGACGCACGGTGTCCTCGCTAAAGGTGATACCCGTGGGGTTGGAATACTTGGGCACGCACCAGATGCCCTTGATGGAATCGTCGGCGGCAACGAGGCGCTCGATCTCGTCCATATCGGGGCCGTTGTCGGTCATCGCGACGGGAACGTTCTCGATACCCAAGTCGGCGGTAATGCCAAAGTGGCGATCGTAGCCGGGAACCGGGCACAGGAACTTGACCTTCTTGCCGTCGTGCGCAGCCTCGTAAGCCTCCCAGGGCTCGCTGCCGCACGAGCCACAGCGCCAGAACATGCCGGCGATGTCGTGTTCGATCAAAAGGCTCGACGAACCCAGCACGAGTGTCTGCTCGGCGGGGCAACCCAGGAACTCCCCCGCCAGCTTGCGCGCCGAGGGAATGCCCTCAAAGCAGCCGTAGTTGGAGCAGTCGACGTTGCCGTCGTGCAGATCGGCATCGGCATTGAGGATATCGAGCATGGGTCGAGAGATGTCCACTTGGGAGGGCGACGGCTTGCCGCGGGCCATGTCGAGCGCCAGGCCCTTGGCCTTGACCTCGGCGACCTCGGCTTTGAGCGCCTCGATGGCGGCATCGAGTTCGGTGGTTTCCATCTTCTGGTAGATCGTCTGCATGGGTGCGACCTTTCGCGAAGCGGTACGTTGCAGTTCGTCTAAGTATAGACCGCCATCGTCGCAACGTTATGAAGCCGTGATAGATTAAGTCCATCGCAATGAATTACGAATCGCCGCGCATGCCGGCGTGAAGCGCCCAAGGAGGCACTATGGAGTACGGATCGTTCCAGGCCGAGGAATTCGGCGACCTGCAGCGCCTGGTCGACGGGCTGTTTTACGATCGCCACGCCATCGACCGCCTGGATCTGATCGTACAGGCCGAGATCTTGGACCTGGCGCCCGATCTCATGGAAATCGTCAACCTGCTACCGCCCGGCTATTATGACCGCCAGTCACTTTGCGACCAACTCAACTCAGCCTTGGCCGCCCACGGCTGGGGCGCCGTCTACGGAACGGTGGAATAGAACCACTCATTGGGGACAGACTTAAATGAGTAGTCCCAACCTGCCGGCACTTGGGTAGTCATTTAAGTCTGTCCCCAACGACTACCCAATGACTAAAACGCTGCCTGTGATGGTATTCACAGGCAGCGTTTTCAAACTTGTATGTGCCCCTACTCGTCCTTGGGCGCGGGGTGTTTGCAGATCACACTCATGTAGATCATGCCAAGTACGGCCGCGGTGACAGAGCCGGCAAGAATAGCGGCCTTGGCGGCCAGAACCTCAAACTGGGCCGTCGGGAAGGCAAGGCCGCTGATGAGGATCGACATGGTAAAGCCGATACCGCCCAGAATGCCCACGCCGGCAATCATGTGCCAGTTGACATTGTGCGGCAGCTCGCAGGCCTTAAGCTTAACCAGGGCAAACGTCATACCAAAGATGCCGATCGGCTTGCCCAGCAGCATGCCAAAGTACACGCCGAGCGTCACCGGGTCGGTGAGTAGCGTGCTCATGTCCACGCCCACTAGGCGAACCTGTGCGTTCACGAACGCAAAGATCGGCAGAATCACAAAGTTGACCGGCGTGGAGATCAGACGCTCCATGCGGATGAGCGGCGGGGTCACGCGGTGCATGACGCGCTCGACCTTGGTGGTCGAGACGGTAAAGTCATGCTGGCCCAGGATGTGCGCCTCGTCGTCGTAGCGGTCATCGAGCAGCGGCAGGCACTCCCCCAACCAATCGGTAAGGCTGTCGAGCTTAACACCGCACTTGGCCGGGATGGTAAAGGCCAAGATGACGCCAGCAAGCGTGGCATGTACGCCGCTCTTGAACATGCAGAACCACAACAGCAGCCCCAGTACCGAATACGGGGCAAGGCGGTAATGCTGCGTCTTGTTGAGCCACACGAGCGCGCAGGTCACAAGCGCGGCGGCGCCCAACCAAAACGGATTGGGGCTCTGACCGTAGAAGATGGCGATGGCGGCGATGGAGATGAGGTCGTCGGCGATGGCGAGCGTCGAGAAGAACACGCGCACGCCGTTGGGCACACGGTTGCCCAAAAGCGACAGCACGCCCAGCGCAAAGGCAATATCGGTTGCCATGGGGATGGCCCAGCCGTTATGCGCGCCGGCATGGTTAAAGATCAGATAGATGCAGGCGGGAACAACGACGCCGCCCACGGCCGCCAGCATGGGAAGCATGGCCTGGCGCGGGTTCTTGAGCTCGCCGACTGTCATCTCGTACTTAAGCTCGATGCCCACGAGCAAAAAGAAGATTGCCATGAGGAAGTCGTTGACGAAAAGCTCAACGGTGAGACCGGCCGTAAGGTTGCCCAGACCCACATACAGCGGGGTCTCCAAAAAGTGATGGATGGCCTCGTAGGCATCGGTATTGGCGCAAATGACGGCGGCGATGGCGGCGAGGACCATGACGGCGGCGGAAATCGTGCCGTTCTCGGTGATGCGCTCCCAGATGTCGTGGCGCTCAAAACGCTTGCGCTCACGAACGTTGAACAGCTGCTCAGTTGCTGCCATGGGCGGCTCCTTTCACGGGAAAGCTCCCGTCTTAAAAAAGCACGGCCCGCCCAAGTGGCGGCGCCGCGCTCTAACGTATTACGCTTGCATCTAGCCTACCCTGCACGACAAGCACGCAAGCGCGGCCGAAAAGCGGAACCACAGGTTGAACATTATTTGTTCAACGGCACGGGCATACCTGTCCAAGAGACGACGCGGCGCCGTGCACAAAAAACGACCGGAGCGCGGGGCGTCCGCGGTCCGGTCGTGGCGTTTGGTCAACTAAACCTAGCAGGCGGCCATAATGGGGGCAGCGACCTGCTTCTTGCGGGAAAGGACGCCCGGCATCCAGACGCCGTCGTGCTCGTCGGCAATGCCCAGGCCCTTCTGAGCGGCCTCGGTCTCGCCCTCGAGCAGGACCTGCGAGCCCTCCTCCATGATGTCGGTGATGCACAGGACGATGCCGTCGGCACCCTTCTCGGCGGCATAGGCGCGCATGGCCTCGCGGATCTCGTCGATCATGCCGAGAGCGCGGCTCTTGTCGACAGTCTCGTACTGGCCGATGAGCAGCTTCTTGCCGGCGGGCTCGAACATCTTGATGTCGTTGCCGACCATCTCGGCTGCGGTGAAGGAGCCGGACGGGCGGGTGAGGAAGACCTCCATGCCAAACTTGACCGGGTCGACGCCCACCTGCTCGCCGAGCTTGGCGGCGACAGCGCGGTCGACATCGGTGGTGGTGGGGCTCTTGAGCATGAGCGTGTCGGTCATCATGGCCGAGAGCAGCAGCTTGGCCTGAACGTCGGAAAGCTCAACGCCGAGCACGCCGGCGAGCTTGGTGACGATGGTGCAGCTGGAGCCCCAGGGCAGGCAGATGTAGTGCAGCGGGCCGGCGGTCTCGAGGTCGCCGATGCGGTGATGGTCGACGACGCCAAAGACCGTGGCGTCCTTAAGGCCGGCGACGGACTGGGCGGACTCGTTGTGGTCGGTGAGGACGACGAGCTGACCGGCGCCGCGACGGCGGGCGTGCTCAGCGCGCAGGAAGCGGGCTACGACGCGCTGCGCCGCGAGCAGGAGCGCGCATGGGCACGCCGCTGGGAGAAGGCCGACGTGCGCATCGACGGCGACGTGGCCGGCCAGCAGGGCATCCGCTTCAACATCTTCCAGCTCTTCTCCACCTATTACGGCGAGGACGCGCAGCTCAACATCGGCCCCAAGGGCTTCACCGGCGAAAAGTACGGCGGCGCGACCTATTGGGACACGGAGGCCTACTGCCTGCCCATGTACACCGCCATCGCGGGCGAGGAAGTCGCGCAGAACCTGCTCAAATACCGCTGGCTGCAAATCGACGGCGCGTACCACAACGCGCGTCAGCAGGGGCTGCCGGGCGCGCTCTATCCGATGGTGACGTTCACGGGCGTCGAGTGCCACAACGAGTGGGAAATCACCTTTGAGGAAATCCACCGCAACAACGCCATCGCCTACGCCATCTACGCCTACACGCAGTACACCGGCGACCGCAGCTACCTCGATCAATACGGCATCGACGTGCTGCTGGGCATCGCGCGGTTCTGGGCGGGGCGCGTGCATTATTCCAAGCGCGCGAATCAATACATGATCCACGGCGTAACCGGCCCGAACGAATACG
>USDH01000097.1 GCA_900553415.1 uncultured Collinsella sp.
CGCCGATGCCGAGCTCATGATCGAGGGCTTCGGCGCCGCGGCCACACGCCCGGTCACGCTGCGCGCCAACACGCTCAAGGCAACCGCCGAGGACATCGCTGCGGCGCTCGATGCCGCCGGCATCGCGCACCAAACCGTTACCTGGTATCCGGACGCCTTTATCCTGCCCGAGGCCCAGGTTTCCGACCTGTGGGACCTCGACATCTACCGCGACGGCAAGATCTACTTGCAAAGTCTGTCGTCCATGATGCCGCCGTTGGTCTTGGACGCCCAGGCCGGCGAGGACATCCTGGACATGTGCGCAGCCCCTGGCGGCAAGACGACGCAGATCGCCGCCCTCACCCAGGGCCAGGCACACCTCACGGCCTGCGAGATGAGCATTCCCCGCGCCGAAAAGCTTGAGTCCAACCTCCACCGCCAAGGTGCCAAAAACGTGCCCGTCATGCGCATCGATGCACGCGAGCTCGACGAGTTCTTCCGCTTCGACCGCATCCTGCTCGACGCCCCCTGCACCGGCACGGGCACCGTCATCAGCGGCAACGAGAAAAGCCTGCGCGGCCTGACCGAGCAGCTGCTGAGCAAGTGTGCCCGCTCGCAGCGAGCACTTCTGGACCGCGCCATGGGAGCCCTCAAACCGGGCGGCACGCTCGTCTATTCGACTTGTTCGATCTTGCCGCAGGAAAACGAGGACGCCCTGCAAGAGGCCCTCGACAAGCACATGGATTGCGAGCTTATCCCCCTCGACGGCACGCCGAGCGAAAGTGAAACGCGCCGTGCTCAGGAAGTTGGCGAAGAGCCACGCATCGAGTGCAACGCCCTCACCGAGGCCATCGCCGCCAGCCACGTCTCGTCCGTCGCCAACGGTATGCCCGGCACGCTGACCATTCCGCCTAGCCGCGACTTTGAGGGCTTCTACATTGCCCTGATCCGAAAACGCAGCTAGCGCACGGATCCAAAACTCAACAAGCTATCTCTGTGCGCGTTTGCCCTGCTGGTCGCGATGTTGTTTAAGCATCGCGCGCTCTTTGCGTTCGGCCCTTTTGCCCTTAATGGCCGTGACCACAAAGTAGATGACCGCGGCGGCAACGATTGCGCCCACACACAGGCCAATCGAGCCCAACATTGCTGTCAATTCCATACCGCGTCACCTCTCTTTTAAACGGGACTTTCAAGATAGCACCTCGATACCCGCCACCACAGCTCCTTCACGTTCGCCGGCCCTTCGGTCTAACGGATGGCGCGGCGGGGAAAAATCAACTCGTCAAACGATTTAGCATTCGCTATTCCGGCTGCATCGCGCCGGCCGTCATCACATAGAATCGAGCCTCCATGGATACCCTCAACGATCTAAATGAGCGCGTCGACGCCTTCGTCGGCACCAGCTCCTTCGACACGCCTGCCGCGGCAAACGACCAAGCTCCCATCGATGTGCCCGCCGAGGTTCACGAAGACATCGTCGCCTCGGTCGATTTCTCCGAGGTCGAGCTCGCAGACGAGTTCACCGAGCCCCAGGTAGCCGTGACCCCCAACGGACTGCTCCCCATGGAGCCGCTGCCCATCGACGGGCGTTTGCGCAAGGCTGCCCTTCGCATGCCCGACGAGATCGAGGAGGCCAGCGGCTTCACGCTCTTTGGCCGCCGCATCAAGTCGCTCATTTACACCACCGATGTCGCGGTTATCCGCAACTCCAACGCCGATGCCGTCTTTGCGGTCTACCCTTTCACGCCGCAGCCCGCCATTACGCAGGCACTGTTGACCGTCGCCGAGTGCCCGGTCTTTGTAGGCGTGGGCGGTGGCACCACCACCGGTAAGCGCTCCGTGCAGATGGCAGCCGTCTCCGAGATGCAGGGCGCGGCGGGCTGCGTGGTCAATTCCCCCGCCACTGCCGAGATGGTCGAGCACATCACCAACATCGCCGACATCCCCGTCATCGCCACGGTCGTTCGCTGCGACGACGATGCCCACGCCAAGGTGCGCGCCGGAGCCAAGATTCTCAACATCGCCGCCGGCAAGAACACGCCCCAGGTCCTACGCGAGCTGCGCGAGCACTATCCCAATCTGCCGCTCATCGCGCCGGGCGGCAAGACGCCCGAGAGCATCCGTGAAACCATCGCCGCCGGCGCCAACGCCATCATCTGGACGCCGCCTTCGGCACAGCAGCTACAGACCGACATGATGCAGCGTTATCGCAAGATGAAGGAAGACGCCACGCCCGTTATCTCGCGCGACGATGTGCCCATTATCGACCAGGTCGCCGCCGCCGAGGTCAGCCAGGTCGAGAACATGAATCCCGATGTGCCGATTCCCGACGAAGTCATCGAGCGCGTCGCTTCGATCCACGATCGCGTCGAGAAGCATCGCGCCAACCGCGGCCTCAAGCCGTCACTGCACGGCTTCTTCTTCCGCGGAAAGAAACGCTAGCAAAACATCTTGGCCCGCCCCACAAACGTGAGGCGGGCCGTTTTCGTTTGAGCAATCATGCAGCGACGTGATGGGGCAAATTAATCCACGCGCTTGTCGCCCATAAAGAAGAGCGCCACCGTACCGGGTCCGGTATGCGAGCCAATCAGAGTACCGATGTCATTGATCTCAATCTTGCCTTTAAGCTGCGGAACCTGTTTCTCAATCAGCGCCGCAACTGCCTCGGCATCCTCGCGGCACGCCGAGTGCGACATGATGCACTTACCCGAATAATCCGCACCGTCCTGCACGTGTGCCATCATGGTCTTAGCCATCTCGGAAATCGCGCGCTTCTTAGTGCGAATCTTCTCACGCGGCGACAGCTTGCCGTCGCAATCGACCGTCATAAGCGGGCAAATCTTAAGCGCCGTGCCGATGATCGCGCTCGCGGCCGAAATGCGACCGCCGCGCAGGTAGCTCGACAGATCGGTCGAGAAGAACCAGTGGTGCAGGTTGAGTTTATGCTTCTCAATCCAAGCGGCCGTCTCGTCGAGTGACGCCCCGCTATCGCGCACGTCGGCGGCATATTCCAGCAACAGGCCAAAGCCCGAAGACGCCGCCAGCGAATCGATGACGCGCACCTTGCCGCCCTGGGGATAGCGATCCGCGAGCATCTGCGCCGCAACGCAGGCCGATCCATACGTGCCCGAAATGCCCGACGACAACGTCAGGTGCAGCACGTCTTTACCCTCGGCAACAAACGGCTCCCAAAACTCCTCGTACTCACCCACGCTCACCTGAGACGTCTTGGGCATGGCGCCCGCGGCAATCTGGGCAAAAAACTTGTCCGGCGTAATCGACTGATACAGATCGTCCGTATAGACAACATCGTCGATCTCGTAATGAAAACACACGACAGGGATATTGCGCGACACAAAGAACTCACGGGTTCGGTCGGCGGCAGATTCACAGGTCAGGACAAAATCACTCATATGAGGCTCCTTACTCATTGCTGCGCAAATTATCGCACAGTGAGCCTACATACGGTACATATGTCCACTATTTACCAAATCGAAGCAATAATAGCGAACATCTTTACCACCATCGTCTCCACCGACCCCACGCATGAATATCTGAGAAAACACCCTCTGTCGTCTCCACTCAACCGCCATATCTACCTCAACTAAATCGATTTACCAAACCGTTCGGCTAACAATTCGGCCGCCCATCCCCAATCGAAACAAAAGCGGCGCATACTGATAAACGTTTGACGCTGTTTATCAGTTTTACCAGCCCTATCGGAAGGTGTTTCATGGTCGCATTCGATCGCAATCCGCAAGACTTCAAGTATCTGCGCCTGCTGTCGAGACAGTTTCCCACCGAGCAATCCGCGTTTACCGAGATTATCAATCTCTCGGCCATTCTCAACCTGCCCAAAGGCACCGAGCATTTTATGAGCGACGTGCACGGCGAGTACGAAGCCTTTATGCACATCCTCAACAACTGCTCGGGCGTCGTGCGCGAACATGTCGACGAGATTTTTGGCGACACGCTTTCCTTTGACGAAAAGGGCGAGCTGTGCACGCTCATCTACTACCCGCGCGAGAAGATCGACCTGGTCCGCAGCCGGCGCGAAGACTCGCCCACCTGGTACAGGACGATGCTTGACCAGCTCATCATGGTCGCCCGCTCGCTTTCGAGCCGCTATACGCGCTCCAAGGTGCGTAAGGCCATCCCACGCGATTACGCCTACATCATCGACGAGCTGCTGCACACGCATCCGGACGAGAACAACTATCGCGTGCGTTATCACGAGCGCATCGTGGAGTCCATCCTGGAGACAGCAAGCGCCGACGATTTTATCGAGTCGCTCGCCTCGCTCATCAAGCGGCTGGCCGTCGACCACCTGCACCTGGTGGGCGACATCTTCGACCGAGGCGGCGGCGCGGCCAAGATTATGGACCGCCTGCTCACCTACCATTCGCTCGACATCCAGTGGGGCAACCACGACCTACTGTGGATGGGCGCTGCAGCCGGTGAGCCCGCCTGCATCGCCACGGTGCTGCGCAACAACCTACGCTACGACAACTACGAGATCCTCGAGAACGACTACGGCATCTCGCTGCGTGAGCTTGTCGCCTTTGCCGATGCCACATACACCGCCGGTGAGTCCATCACCCCGCTGATCAAGGCCGTCAACGTGCTGCTCTTTAAGCTCGAGGGTCAGATTATCCAGCGCCATCCCGAGTTCGACATGACCGACCGCCTGTTACTCGACAAGATCGATCACGACACCGGCACGGTCACGCTCGCCGACGGCAGCGTGTGGCCGCTCACGACCAACGACTTCCCCACCGTCGATCCGGCGGACCCCTACACGCTCACGTCTCAGGAGCAGCACATCATCGACAAGCTCGTGTCCGAGTTTGTCACCGCCGATCACCTGCATCGCCATATCGATTTCCTCTATTCCCACGGCTCGATGTACAAGGTCGCCAACGGCAACCTGCTCTTCCACGGCTGCGTTCCGCTCAACGAAGACGGCACCTTTAGCAGCATGAACTGCTTGGGCACCTGGCACGCTGGCCGCGATTATCTCGATTTTTGCGACCACATCGCCCGCCGCGCCTGGCGCGTGGGCGACCGCGACGCCCTCGACTGGATGTGGTACCTGTGGATTGGCTTTAACTCACCCGCCAGCGGACGCCTGGTGCGTACCTTTGAGCGCGCCTATATCGCCGATAAGAGCACCTGGGTCGAGCCGATGGACCCGTACTTTACGCTTACCAAGTCGCCCTCGGTCTGCGACGACATCATGCGCGAGTTTGGCGTCGCCCCTATGGCCTGTTCGCCGACGGGCCACATCATCAACGGCCACACGCCCGTTAAAACCACCAAGGGCGAGCAGCCCATCCGCGCCGAGGGCAAGCTGCTGGTCATCGATGGCGGCTTCTGCCGCGCTTACCATCCCAAGACGGGTATCGCCGGCTATACGCTCATCTCGAGCTCGCGCGGCTGCCGCCTCAAGTCGCACCGGGCCTTTACGACGGTTGCCGAGGCACTCACACGCAACGTGGACATCGAGAGCGAGACCAACCGTTTTGACCAAGCAGACCGTCGCCGCATGGTGAGCGACACCGATTCCGGAGCCAAGATCCGCAGCCAGATCCAGGACGGCGACAAGACCCACACCAACCCCGACTATACCGATTATGTTGTTCCCGCCCGGCAGGCCTACGCCTGGCAGGTAACGGCGGAGAGCCCTGCCACGCTGGTGTTCTTCATCGTTCTGCTGCTGGTGGTTCTGGTGAGTATGGCCACCTTCCGCTCCCCGGCGGTGGCGCTGATGCCGGATGTCACCGTAAAGCCCCTGCGAAGTAAAGCCAACGCCATCATCAACCTTATGGGCTCTGCCGGCGGCATTTTGATCCTGGTGCTGGGCATGGTGTTCGCCACGGCCTCCGTGCGCAACGCCCTTATGAGCTACACCGCCTATTTTGCCGTTATCGCCGCCATTATGCTCACGGCTCTGGTGATCTTCCTGCTCACCGTCCGGGAGACGGAGTGGGCCGCTGAGATGCAGCAGCAGGCCGTGACCGCCGGTCTGGTGGAGCAGGCCGAGG
>USDH01000098.1 GCA_900553415.1 uncultured Collinsella sp.
TCTTCCGTGTCAGGGAAGCGCTCTCCCCCTGAGCTAAACGCCCGATCAAGGGTGCGCAAGTGCGCAAGGGATAATATAACGGAGCCTGAACTCGGTGGCAAGAACATTTTTAAAAATCGCTTACATTGTGGAATTCGGGGGCTTTGTCGTATCCATTTCAAAAGAGCCTGCTGCCGCGATTTGGCTGTCGCATAATGCGGGGCCATTGCGGTATCGAGCTATGGAAAGACGCCTGCGGAAATGTCCTACCGATAAGCGGACAAGCCTCCGGCTGGTGCCTTCGCCGTGGTAAGGTAAGCCGAATTGCTTCCAGACTGTTTCGGGGGAGTGGAATGAGCAAAGAGTGTGTCGAGCAGGTCGAAGGCGCAGGGGCTTCGGTGCCGATGACCGATATATCGAACATTGATGTGCCCGAGGGCACCGACGAGCTCAGCCGCAGCACCCGCCGTGCATGGCGCGACCGCCTCAACGACGCGTCGTCGCGCAAGATGATCACGGGCGTCTTGGCTACGCTGGTGGGCGGTTCGTTTTGGGGCTTCTCGGGCACCAGCGCGAGCTTTCTGTTCGATACCTACCACGTCGACACCTTGTGGCTTATGAGCGTGCGTCAGATTCTCGCCGGTCTACTCTTTATGGCCGTGGTTGTTACGCGCGACCGCGAGCGCCTGATTAAGCTCTGGACCACACCCGCTGATCGCAAGCAGCTGCTGCTCTTTACCGCCTTTGGCCTGCTGTTCAACCAGTTTTGCTATCTTTCGGCCGTGCGCCTGACGAACGCCGGGACCGCGACGGTGCTCCAGTGTCTGCAGCTCGTTATCATCATGGGCTACACCTGCGTGACCGATCGCCGCATGCCGCGTACTCGCGAAGTCATCGGCATTGGCCTGGCTCTGGGTGGAACCTTTTTAATCGCCACCGGCGGCGACCCCACCAGCCTGAATATCTCGCCGCTTGGCCTGGCAGCAGGTCTTATGTGTGCGGTCAGCGCCGCGTGCATGGCGGTGATTCCCGCCAAGATCCTGCCCGAATACGGCAGCCCCATCGTCACGGGCTCGGCAATGCTCGCGGCGGGCGTGGTCTCGTGCGTCTTCGTGCAGCCCTGGGCGCATATGCCGGCGCTCGACGCCGCCGGCATCGAGGCGCTCGCGGTGTTCGTGGTTATCGGCTCGTTTTTTGCTTACATGCTTTATATGCAGGGCGTTAAGGACATCGGCTCGGTGCGCGCGAGCCTCCTTGGAACCATGGAGCCGGTTTCGGCCACCATCACCAGCGCCCTTATGCTGGGAACGGTGTTTTTGCCCACCGACCTGGCGGGCTTTGCCATGATTATCGCGATGGTGTTTTTGACGGTGTAGCTGGCGCCGCCGCCAGGACGGAAAAGGTGTTGTGCCGCATTTTCGCCAATTGACGTCCGTGTCTGGAGTTTAGCTGTCGATGCTCAAAATGCCATAAACTAGTAACGTTATGGATTTTTTCATTGCGACTCAATTGCGAGGATTTCTTTATGGCTGGTAATCACTTTAAGGGCAGCGATAGCGGCCGTCCTGCAGTTCCGCCGCGTCCGAACGGGGCTGGTAAGGCCGGCACGCCGGGCGGCGCTGGACAGGGCGGTTCCAGTAAGCGCGTGTCCCCGGGCGAGACGGCGATGTTTACCGCTCTGTACGAGCAGTCTCAAAAGGCAAAAAAGACCGGCCGTGCAAGAGGGAATGTCTTTGCGGGCGGTGCAACCTCCGCGTCGCAGCCGAGCGGGGCTCCTTCGGTACCTGCGAACAACGCAGGTGCTGCCAACGCCGCAAATGCCGCCGGCAACGTTAATGCCGGCAAGGCCGCCAACAATACTCCCTCTGCCGGTGGCGCGGGGCTTACGGGTAACCTTGGCACGATTTACACCGGCGCCTCCGAGACTGGCACGTTCGCCCGCCTGGATGATAGCGGTGCCGAGTTTGCGGGCTCGGGTTCCAAGGAAGATTATTACGATTTTGGCTTGAACTACGGTAGCGACGCTTCGTCGAGTTCGACGTCTGACGGTCTGGTCCGTCATCGCCATCGCAAGGGCGAACGCAAAAAGCGTCACACCGGCGCCATTATTGCCGCTGTAGTCGCGGTGCTTCTCGTTGCGCTTGGCGCAAGCGGCTTTATGCTGCTTAACTCGGCAAAGACCGTAAAGAGTGAAGCGAAGGAGGCCGTCGAGATTGTCGGTGGCCTTAAGGACAAGGTCACGTCGGGCGATTTTTCGACGCTGCCTGACGACGCGAAGAAGATCGATGAGCTCTGCGATAGCATGAAGGCGGAGACCTCGAGCCCGCTGTGGACGGCGGCTTCGTTTATCCCGGTGTATGGCAGCGACATCAATGCGGCCCGCACCATGATCGACGCCCTGTCCGATGTCTCGAGCAATGCGCTGGTTCCCATGGCCGATAACCTTTCGCAGGCCACGCCCGGCAAGCTGTTTCAGGACGGCATGATTAACGTGTCCGCGCTGCAGGCCGTTGCCGATTCGCTTTCCGATAGCTCCAAGGTGTTCAAGAGCGCCAACGAGAAGATCCAGGGTATTGGCGATACTCATATTTCCCAAGTGACCGAGCTGGTCGATAAGGCCAAGGACGGCTTTGCCACCCTCAACGGCGCGGTTGACGCGGCGGAGAAGGTCGCCCCCGTCCTTCCCCAGATGCTCGGTGCCAACGGCCAGACGCGCAACTACCTTGTGTACGCCATGAACAACGTCGAGATTCGTGCCTGCGGCGGCTTTGGCGGTTCGCAGGGCCTGATTTCGGTCACCGACGGCCAGATGTCGATTGGCGAGTTTGTTCCCCGCATTGGACTCAGCGAGGATGAGGCGGTCGAGAGCGTCGACGAAGAGGATGAGGCCCTGTTCGGCAACCACAGTAACCTGTACAACTCGGGCAATACCTATTCGCCTGATTGGCCCCGCAACTCGCAGCGTGTCGCCGCGCTGTGGAAGTCCCAGTATGGACAGGACGTTGATGGCGTCATCGGTATCGACCCGGTGTTCCTGCAGTATCTGCTGGGCCTGGTCGGTAACGTGTCACTGCCCGACGGAACGGTTGTCGACGGCACCAACGCCGCAAAGGTCCTCATGCACGATGTGTACTGGAACTATCCGGTCGAGGAGTCTGACGGCATCTTTGCATCCGTCGCCAGCGCTGCCTTCGACAAGATCCTTGGCGGTATCGGCGATGTCGATGTTACGAAGCTTGTCAGCGCCGTTGAGCGCGGTGCCGAAGAGGGTCGCCTGATCGCTTGGATGAGAAACGATGATGAGCAGAATGCCATCAAAGAGACGGGCATTGACGCTTCGCTGCCCGATCCGGATGATCCGAGTGCCGATCCCGTTGCCGGCGTTTACTTTAACAACCTGAGCTTCTCCAAGCTCGACTGGTATCTGAACGCCGACACGCAGATTGGCCAGGGCATCAAGAACGGCGACGGCACGTGCTCCTATCGCATCACCGTTACCCTGACGAACATCATGACGCAGGAGGAGGCCGGCAAGCTGCCCGACTACGTCGCGGCGAGCGCGCCCGATGCCGCGCGCGACGACGAGCGTCTGAATGTCTCACTGTTTGCCCCGACGGGCGGCAACATCAGTGACCTTACGGTTGAGGGCACCCAGTTTGGTCTTGGCGCCGCTACGTGGCATGGAATCCCCTTCTATTCGGGTACCGTTGACCTGCATGCTGGCGAGACGACGACGATCACGTATACGCTGACCACGTCGGCCGAGGCGGGGGACAAGCCGCTTACGCTGCGTCAGACTCCTACATGCCAGGCGGCTCGCGACAGCGCGTCGGCGTAGGGTTTTTCTGGTAGCGTAGATAATCGAGTACCATTTTGGGGCGGACAGGCAATCTGTCCGCCCCTATTTTGTAAGGAGAGCGCATGAAGTACTTTGGCACCGACGGCTTCCGCGGTGAGGCCAACGTTGGGCTGACGGTAGAGCACGCTTATAAGATTGGCCGTTTTGTGGGCTGGTATTACGGCGCCAACCGCGAGCGCAAGGCGCGCGTCATCGTGGGCAAGGACACCCGTCGCTCGAGCTATATGTTTGAGGCGGCGCTGGTGAGCGGCCTGGTCGCGAGCGGTGCGGACGCCTATATGCTGCACGTGATCCCCACGCCGGGCGTGGCGCATCAGACCGTGGAGGGCTGCTTCGATTGCGGCATCATGATCAGTGCGAGCCACAACCCGTTTTGCGATAACGGCATTAAGCTCGTCAACAGCGACGGCTTTAAGATGGACGAGGACGTGCTGGAGCTCATCGAGGACTATATCGATGGCAAGAGCGAGGTGCCGCTGGCAACGGGCAATCACATCGGCGCCACGGTGGACTACATGCAGGGCCGCAACCGCTACATTGCTTCGCTCATCGCCAGCGCGAACTTTTCGCTGCAGGGCGTCAAGATCGGTATTGACTGCGCCAACGGCTCGGCTTCCTCGGTGGCCAAGCCGGTGTTTGACGCGCTCGGCGCCGACGTGCGCGTGATCAATGCCGCGCCCGATGGTTTTAACATCAACGTCGACTGCGGCTCCACGCATATGGAGCGCCTGCAGCGCCACGTGGTGGAGCAGGGGCTGGACGTGGGCTTTGCCTACGACGGCGATGCCGACCGCTGCCTGGCCGTGGATGAGCGCGGTCGCGTGGTAGACGGCGACCAGATCCTGTACGTGTGCGGCGTGTATCTGAACAAGCACGGGCGACTCTCGGGCGGTACCGTGCTGCCGACGATTGCCAGCAACTTTGGCCTGGTCAAGTCGCTGGAGCTTGCCGGTCTGAGCGCCGTGACCAGCGGCGTGGGCGACCGTCACGTGTATGCCAAGATGCGCGAGGGCGGCTACAGCCTGGGTGGCGAGCAGACGGGCCATACGATCTTTGGCGATATCGAGCGCACGGGCGACGGCATTATGACCTCGCTGCGCGTGATGGAAGTGATTCGTGCCGAGCGCGAGACGCTCTCGCAGCTCACGGCTCCGTGCAAGCTGCTGCCGCAGGCGCAGGTGGCCGTGCGCGTGGCGGACAAGGACGCCGCGCTCGAGAACATGGGCGTGCAAAACGCCATCGCCGAGGCCGAGGCTGCGCTGGCAGGCGAGGGCCGCGTGCTCGTACGCAAGAGCGGAACCGAGTCGGTTATCCGCGTGCTGGCCGAGGCGCCCGACCAAGCATCCGCCGATGCCGCCATGAAGCGCATCGCCGCCGCGCTGGAAGCTCTGTAAGGTAGTCATTGGGGACGTTCTTAAACGACTAGGTGGAAAGGGGACGCTGCGGATTGGTTCCGCGGCGTCCCCTTTGCGTTGGCGTGTCGGTTATGCCTTACAGCTCGTAGAGCGTGGTGAACTTGTCCTGCAGGTAGCTGCAGTAGTAGCGGGCATCGAACGCCATGCCGCAGGCGCCCTTGATGAGCTCCGGCGCGTCCTTGGCGCGGCCCCACTGCCAAATGTGCTCGCCCAGCCAGGCGCGGACGGGTGTCAGGTCGCCGCTCGCGCAGGCGCCGGTAAGGTCGACGCCGTCGCGGCACATGGCCGGCACAAACATGGCGTCGTAGGCGCTGCCCAGCGCATAGGTGGGGAAGTAGCCAAACGAGCCGCCGCTCCAGTGCGTATCCTGCAGGCAACCACGCGTGTCGTCGGGAACCGGAATGCCCAGGTACTCATCCATGAAGCGATTCCAAAGAGCGGGGATATCCTTGGCTGTGGCCTCGCCGGCAAACAGCATGCGCTCGATCTCGTAGCGCACCATAACGTGCAGCGGATAGGTGAGCTCGTCGGCCTCGGTGCGGATCAGCGACGGCTGCGCGATGTTCACGGCGCGGTAGAGCGTGTCCTCGTCGACGTCGCCGTAGACCTCGGGTGCGTGGCGGCGCAGCACCTCGAGCAGCGGTCCCATAAAGGCGCGGCTGCGACCCACGGTGTTCTCGAAAAAGCGGCTCTGGCTCTCGTGGATGCCCATGGAG
>USDH01000099.1 GCA_900553415.1 uncultured Collinsella sp.
GGGCGAAAGGACTTGAACCTTCATGGGGTTGCCCCCATACGGACCTGAACCGTACGCGTCTGCCAATTCCGCCACGCCCGCGTGCAGGAATTAGAATAACGGAGCGCCATAGCGAACGCAAGAACTATTTTTGAAAAAGTTTGCAGGCATTTTCCCAAGCGGCTTGCGCGATTGTTTCGGGGTCCTCACCTGTGCGATCGACACGGTCGTTAACCAGCGCGTTTGCCGTAATGGAGATCATTGCGGGCTCGCATTCAAGACCGCGGATGGGCTCCGGAGCCATATACGGGCAATCCGTCTCGAACAAAATTCGATCGAGTGGGGTTGCCGCAAATGCCTCGCGCACGTCGTCGTTGCGCTTAAAGGTAGCCGCACCACCATAGGCGATATAGCAGCCCAGCTCCACAAAGCGCTCCATCGTGGCGCGGTCCTCGCCAAAGCAGTGCAGCACGCAACCGGCCTGAGGCACACCCACCTCGCGCAGCACGTTGTACGCATCCATATGCGAGGTGCGCTCCCCATCCGAGTCCTCGTGCCGCAGGTGCAACTCCACCGGCACGTTACGGCACACGGCAAGCTCGAGCTGGCGCGCCATGCAGTCAATCTGCACGTTATGAGGTGCCGGCGCGATATCGTCATCATAGTCCATGTGGTAGTCCAGGCCGATTTCGCCAATACCGGCGCATAAGGGGTCATCGAGTGCGGCAACGACCTGTGCGTGAACGTCGTCGGTATAGTCCGGCGCGCCATACGGATGCACGCCGGCAAGATACTTGATCTGCGGGATATCCTGCATCGGCAGAATCTCGCGCGTCAGCCAGTCGCTATAGTCCGTCACGCTGCGCTTATCGGCAATGGGATCGAAGACCGTCACCAACAGGTCGATGCCCGCGGCTTTGGCGCGCACGAGTGTCTCGGGCACTTCTTTGCCCCAAAACGAAAGCAGATGCGCATGCGTGTCAGCAAGCGGTGCCAAGGGCACGGGACAAGCAACCGTCTTCTTTTTCTTGGTAAACGTCACGCGTTCGGCATTAGGCATCATGGATTAGCTCCCGAGCCAGGCACACAAAGTCGGCGACGCCGAGCGTCTCGGCGCGCGTGGTGGGTGCGATACCGCAAGCCTCAAAGGCGGCATCGAGCACGTCCTTGGCAAAGCCGTTGGCGCTCATGGAATTGCGGATGGTCTTGCGACGCTGAGCAAATGCAGCATCAATCACGCGGGCTACAAATTCGCGATCGAGTCCTTCGGGCACCACACCGTCAACACGGTCGATACGCACGACGGCCGAGTCCACGTGTGGCGCCGGCATAAAGCAACGCGGCGGCACCTCAAAGCGACCCGTTACCTGCGCATACAGGCCAAGCTTTGCCGTATAGCCGCCATAGGTCTTGTTGCCCGGCACTGCGGCAATGCGATCGGCAACCTCCTTTTGCACCATGACGACGGCGCGCTTGAGCGCCGGCATCGTCTGGAAAAATTGCAAAATGATCGTCGCCGCCACGTTATAGGGCAAGTTCGCGACAAATACCGTCGGCTCACCGCCCGCAGCCTGCTCAATCTGCTCCGGGCCCACCTTAAGCGCGTCGCCCATGATAAAGCGGAAGTTGGCATAGTCGGCGGCGTGGGCATCGAGCACCGGCTCAAGCTCGGAATCGGCCTCAATGGACGTAACGCACGCCGCTTCCTGCAGCAACGCAAGTGTCAACGTACCGCAACCTGGACCCACCTCGAGTACGCGCTCGTCACCTGCAAGCTCGGCAAGCTCGCAGATACGTTCGATCACATGATTGTCGATTAGAAAGTTCTGGCCCAGGCGATGCTTGGTCGCAAGGCCAAACTCCTCCAGCAGCTCCCTTGTTGCCGTGGGGTTTGCCAAAGGCGAAGTTGTCATAGTTGCCTCCTTAGCATGATGGCGGCGTCTTGAAACAAAAGGGCATGGACCGTGGCGGCCATGCCCTTACAGCTAAACAGCAAATTGCCGATATGGCGCTCGCGCGGTCTCTACGCCAGACGCGGGAACAGCGGATCGCCCTTCTCGACGGGCTGACCGCCGGCAAGCAGGCCCCAAGTGCAAATGCCCTTGAGGTCGTCGCTCGCGGCCTCGCCCTCACAGGACAGGCGGCGCAGGGCCTCGGCAGAGGTCTGAGGCATGAGCGGCATCAGCAGGTGAGCGGCAATGCGGATGGCCTCGAGCAGGTTGTAGATCACAAACGCCAGCTCGTCAGCCTTGGCCTCGTCCTTGGCAAGTGCCCAAGGCTCGGAGTCCTCGATGTAGTGGTTGGCGGCGTGGATGAGCTCCATGACCTCGTCCTTGGCTCCGCCGTAATCGAGCACGTCCATCTTGGCCATGTAGCGCTCGACCAGGCCGTCGGCGATCTTTGCCAGCGGGTTGTCGAACGCATCGAACGATGCGGGCTTGGCGGGTGCGCAGCCGTCAAAGTACTTGCCGCTCATGTTGAGCGAACGCGAGATGAGGTTGCCCCAGCTGTTGGCCAGGTCGGCGTTGTAGACCTGCTCCATGCGATCGAAGCTGATGGCGCCGTCGGTGCCGGGGACGACGTCGGTCATAAAGTAGTAGCGATAGCCCTCGACGCCCAGCATGTCGATAACGTCCTGCGGAGCGATAGCGTTGCCGCGGCTCTTGGACATCTTCTCGGCCTTGCCGGTCTCGGCATTGCGCACGGTCAGGAAGCCGTGGGCAAAAACGTGCTCGGGCAGGGCCTCGCCGATGGCCATGAGCATGGCGGGCCAAATGACGCAGTGGAAGCGGATGATGTCCTTACCCACGATGTGGAACTGCGCGGGCCAGCGATAGGCCAGCTCGGCACGCGCCTCGTCGGTATCGACACCGTAGCCGACGGCCGTCATATAGTTGAGCAGCGCATCGAACCACACGTAGGTCACGTGGCCCTCGTCAAACGGGACCTGAATGCCCCAGTCAAAGCTCGTGCGGCTCACGGAAAGGTCGTTGAGGCCGCCCTCGACAAAGCTGCGAACCTCGTTCATGCGGAACGCAGGCTCGACAAAGTCGGGGTGCTCGTCATAGAGCTTGAGAAGCTTGTCCTGGAAGGCGGAAAGCTTAAAGAAGTAGGACTCCTCCTGGACGCGCTCAAGCGGACGGTGGCAGTCGGGGCATAGATGCTGGCCGACGCTGCCGTACTCCTCGTCGCCCTTCTGGACCTGCGTATCAGTGAAGTAGGTCTCGTCAGGCACGCAATACCAACCGTCGTAGCTGCCCTTATACAGGTAACCGGACTCCTTCATGCGCTCCCACAGGTACTGCACGGCATGATGCTGGCGCGGCTCGGTGGTGCGGATGAAGTCGTCGTTGGAAATCTCGAGCTTGCTCCAAAGCTCCTTGAAGTGCGGGGCCTGGCTATCGGTCCACTCCTGCGGCGTCATGCCATGCTTGGCTGCGGCCTCGGCGACCTTCTCGCCGTGCTCGTCCATGCCGGTCAGGAACTTGACGTTATAGCCGGCGGAACGGCGATAGCGAGCCTGAACGTCGGCGATGATGGTGGAATAAGCCGTGCCCAGGTGCGGATCGGCGTTGACGTAGTAGATGGGCGTCGTGATAAAGAACGAAGGCTTGCTTTGATCCATGGGGTTTGTCCTCCAGAAAAACGTTGCATACAGAGGATGATTCTAGCGCAAGGGCTGGATATCCTCCATCTATTGCATATCGAGCACCATGGCATAGACATCGCGCTTGCGGCGCGAATACTTCTGAGACAGGCGCTTGGCCACCGCAGACGCGGGCTCCCCCTCCTCGAGCGCGGCGCGGATATCCTCGCGCAGGGCCTCGTCGGGATCCGCTACCGCAGCGCCAACCGGCGCGATGCCGGCCTCCTCATCCTCGCTCGGCGGCGCGATGACCAGCGCAATCTCGCCCTTTACCTCGCCGCGAGCACGCAGCTCCTCGGCAAGCTGGTCAGCGGGCCCGCGCAAGACCTCCTCGTGCAGCTTGGTGAGTTCGCGGCAGACGGCAACCTCACGCTGGGGAAAGACCTCCGCCACGGCCTCGAGCGTCGCCACGATGCGATGTGGAGACTCGTAGAAGATGAGTGCGCCGGGCACCACGGCAAGGCGCTGCAAACGGCGCACACGGTCGCCGTGCTTTCGGCCCAAAAAGCCCTCGAAGAAAAAATGCTCGCAGGGAATGCCGGACGAAACAAGCGCCGTGACGCAAGCAGAGGGCCCGGGAATAACTTCGACGGGCACATCGGCCTCACGCGCCGCCTCGATCAGCGCCTGGCCGGGATCGGACACGCTCGGCATGCCGGCGTCCGAGGCAAAGGCGAGGGTCTCCCCCGCCAGCAGACGGTCGACCAGGCCGGCAGCGCGGCTAGCGATCACATTCTCGTCGCAACGGACAAGCGGCTTGGAAATGCCCAGGTGCATCAGCAGCTTTGACGTCACACGCGTGTCTTCGCAGCAGATGACATCGGCAGCGGCAAAGGCCTCGCCAACGCGCGGGGACAGGTCACCCAGGTTGCCGATGGGCGTGCCGACCACATAGAGTTTGCCCGTATGGGCGCTGTTTTGCGTCATATCAACCTATTCAATCATGCCGCGCTCGAGCGTACCGAGCGCCGCGCGGGCGTCCCATGCTGCAATGCGCTTCTCGGTCTTCCACGTTTGGAAGAACCAACCGGCAGCCGGCGCAAACGAAGCCAGCTGGTTGGCGATAAACACGCGCTCGTAGGCATTGCGGCCCTCGGGCGTAACCGACGAGTTGGCAAAGATCGCCGCGCCCGACCATTCGCCCACCAGCACGGGGAACCCAGTCGAAATCGCTTCTTTAAGCTCGCGCTTGTTACGCGAAATCGCCGTCGTCAGCCCGCGAGGGCTCGTGATGTCGAGCGCATACTCGTCGCGGTAATGGTACAGGTGAAGGTCCATGTAGACGTTCTTGTACTTGGCGCCGCGCATAAAATGCTTCCACTCGCTGGGATGCCCCGACGACGAGAAGACGACGATCTTATCCTCGGGCATATACGAACGGACGAGCTCGTAGGCATCGCGATAGAAATTGCGCAGGTAGTGAGCGGGAATGCCATCCGTCATGGTGAAGAGGCTCTTGCGAACGCTCATCTGCGGCGTGTCCAGCAGCTCAATGCCCAGCAGGCTCTCGGCCTCGCCATAGCGATCGGCCAAGCGCTCGAGCACGTCGAGTGCGACATGACGGCCGTTGGTGGACGAATGCCACTCGGCAACAACCTCCGGCGTGGTGGGCGAATCGTTGGAATCGCCCTGGCCACCGGGCACGGTTGCCAGATCGAGCAGCACGCGGATGTCGTACTTGGCAGCCCACTCAATCGCGCGGTCGATGTAATCGACAACCGATATGTAGGAGGCATCGGACTCCTGTGAGCCAAAGGCATACCAGGGCACCGGCAGACGCACGGCATTGAGACCGATCTGCGCCATGCGGCGAAAATCGTCCTCGCTCACAAACGTCTCGTAATGGCGGCGCATGCGCTCGTTATAGGCGGCGGTACCCATGGCCTCCTGTAGCTCAGCCGCGTTGGATGCACCGGTCGCCGCGTACAGCGACGGGGTCACCCAAGGCTCGGGAATAAACCAGCCAGAGAGATTAACGCCGAGTATCCTCTCCATCACTGCCTCCTTCGGATCATGCAGGTCGAACCCGCATCGTATTGCATAGGATAAGTATCGTTTTGAGTATACCCACGTGTGCGGACAGGCGACCGAACGGTCTGTAAAGTGACGCGAAAGTGGGAGGAATGTCTGGGAGCAGACGGACTCGGAATGGTGCGACGAGGTGTGTACGCGCGCCGGAGGCAGGCACCGGAAAGTGTGTCCCGTTCTGAGCCCTTATTCTGGGACGCAGTTTCCGCAGAACCCTACATAAAAGAAAAGGACCCCTTTGCAGAGGTCCTAGTCAATT
>USDH01000100.1 GCA_900553415.1 uncultured Collinsella sp.
CGCGCTCAAATTGGACATTTTGGCCATCGAACGGCACTACCGCCACGGAGCACCTTCTCGCAAAGACAGCAACGCTCCCCTTACGGCAGCCGCTGTAGCACTCGAAAAAACACCGCCAATGAGGTCAATTCTGATAAGCATCGCTAGCTTCTAGTTACTTTTGTGAGAGATGCCGGCTCGGCTCATCGAACATCAAAATGGGCTGGTTCTGAATACCCAGAGCCGGCCCATTACGCATTAGATGTCGTCAGAGGAGTTGAGTTCTGCCTCGAGCTTGGCACGGCGTCTTTTCGCCGTGAAAAACGTTGCACACAGGACAGCAAACGTGGCCGCGAAAATCGTCGCGCCGCAGAACACGCCCGTGGCCAGGTTCGCCAACCAAAAGACGCTTTCGAGCGGTACGATCTGCGCCTCAGCGACACAGCGCATTGCGGCAATAACAAGCGCGAACGCGGCGCCGCTAAGACCGCTGACAAGCAGGAAATATCCAACAGGAAGATGCTCGGTTTGCCCAAAACGATTGGTATCGACATAGCCCTTCCGCGTTTGCAGTCCTGCGCAAATCAACATCACGAGAACGAGCCACAAATACATGGCTGCCTCGAATGGCGTTGCAAAGCCATGCGGCATTTCACTGGCGTCGCTGTGAACCCACGCAACCTGTCGAGCTATAAACTGGTAGAAAAAGATCATCAACATGCCAAACGAAAGCAGCACGAAACCAATCTTGTAGATCTTCGCGTTCTCAGCTTCCAGGCGTTCATCCTTTGGGCCGGCATATTCACGCCACTTTTGCACGATTTTCAGATCTTCATATTTCATAGTGAACTCCTAAAGAGCATTAGGGTCGGCGTCGGTTTCGTCTTCCCAAAACAAGTCGTTCAACGTAACGCGCAGCGCCTTACAGATTGCCACGCACAAATTGAGCGTGGGGTTGTAGCCGCCCGCCTCGATAAGGCCGATCGTTTGGCGCGTAACGCCCACGGCTTGGGCTAAGTCAGCTTGCGAAAGGCCAGCCGCCGCGCGTGCCGCCTTCATGCGTAGGTTCTTTTTGCCCGGCATGGAGTTCCTTTCGTAAATGTGGACAGATATCCGTTGCAACATGACAGAAATATATTGCATCCTTCACAAGATGTCAACTATATCTGTCATTATGGAAACCATGTCCGCCATCGCCATGTGGACATAACAATTTCGATTCGCTATTCAAACTTACTCGGACAGAACCGACTCGGTTTTGTCCGGGTAAGACTGGGCATCCGCGAACTCATCGAATTTCTGAATCGTGTCACCCATAATCGTTCGATTTTGTTTAGTAAAACTAGGTCCCTATTAAATAAAATTCGTTTGTATCCAAATTTGTTTAACAATGCCGCGTTACCACTAAACACTATACCCGTTAATCCGAACGATTGTTCGATGGATTTCGTGTTGGGTGGAATCGCCTGTGGGCTGGGCTATGCTACCTTGACTATCTATATGACTTAAATGCAGCAAAGGAGCACCGAGAGAGCGAGTATGGCAAAAAACACCGCAAACTATGGTAACGACAGTATCCGCCAGCTCAAGGACGAGGAGCGCGTACGCCTGCGCCCCGCCGTCATCTTTGGCTCGGACGGGCTCGACGGCTGCGCGCATGCCGCCTTCGAGATCCTGTCCAACGCCGTTGACGAGGCGCGCCAGGGCTACGGCAAGCTCATCACCCTTACCGCCTTTCGCGATGGCTCCATTCAGGTAGAGGACAACGGCCGTGGCTGCCCGCTCGACTGGAACCCTTCCGAGAAGCGCTTTAACTGGGAGCTCGTCTTCTGCGAGCTCTACGCCGGCGGCAAGTACAACAACAACCAGGGCGGCGACTACGACTTCTCGCTCGGCACCAACGGCCTGGGCTCGTGCGCGACCCAGTACGCTTCCGAGTACATGGACGTCACCGTCTGGCGCGACGGCAACAAGTACTCCCTGCACTTTAAGAAAGGCAAGGTCGTCGGCGCCAAGAAGAAGGCACTCGAGATTGAGCCCAGCGACGAGAACCGCACCGGCACCACCATCAAGTGGCGTCCCGATCTTGAGGTCTTTACCTCCATCAGTATCCCCCACGAGTGGTATCGCGAGACCATGCGCCGCCAGGCCGTGGTCAACGCCAACGTGACCTTCCGCCTGCGCATCGAGGGCGACGATGGCGAGTTTTCCGAAGAGGATTTTTGCTACCCCAAGGGCATCGAGGACTACGTGCTCGAGAAGGTCGGTACCGACTACCTTACCGAGCCCTTCTTTATCGAAGCCGACCGTCGTGGTCGCGACCGCGAGGACCTGCCCGACTACAACGTTAAAATCACCGCATGCATGTGCTTCTCGCGCACTTTCATGATGCAGGAGTACTACCACAACTCATCGTGGCTCGAGAACGGCGGCTCACCCGAGAAGGCGGCCCGTAGCGCTCTGACCAGCGCCATCGATGCCTACATTAAGCAACAGGGCAAATACAACAAAAACGAGAGCGGCATTAAGTGGCAAGACGTCCAGGACTGTCTGGTGCTGGTGACCAACTGCTTCTCCACCCAGACGTCCTACGAGAACCAGACCAAGAAGGCCATCAATAACCGCTTTATCCAGCAGGCCATGACGGCATTCTTTAAGGAGCGCCTCTCGACCTATCTGATCGAGAACAAAGATGCCGCCAACAAGATCATGGAGCAGGTGCTCATCAACAAGCGTTCACGCGAGAATGCCGAGAAGACGCGCCAGAGTATCAAGACCAACCTGCAGCAAAAGACCGACATGGCCAACCGCGTGCAGAAATTCATCGACTGTCGCTCCAAGGACAAGAGCCGTCGCGAGATCTACATCGTAGAGGGCGACTCGGCAGCGGGCGCCATTCGCACCTCGCGCGATGCCGAGTTCCAGGGCGTTATGCCCGTCCGCGGTAAGATCCTCAACTGCTTGAAGGAGGACTATCCGCGCATCTTTAAGTCCGACATCATCATGGACCTCATGCGCGTGCTGGGCTGCGGCGTGGAGATCAAGGACAAGCGCATCAAGAACCTTGGTGCCTTTGACCTGGACAACCTCAACTGGAACAAGGTCATCATCTGTACGGACGCCGACGTCGATGGGTACCACATCCGCACGCTCGTACTCACCATGCTCTACCGCCTGGTGCCCACGCTCATCGACGAAGGCTACGTCTATATCGCCGAGTCGCCGCTCTACGAGATCAACTGCAAAGAGAAGACTTACTTTGCCTACACCGAGCTCGAGAAGAACGGCATCCTCAAGGAGATTGGTGACCAGAAGTGCTCGATCAACCGCTCCAAGGGTCTTGGTGAAAACGATCCGGACATGATGTGGCTCACCACCATGAACCCCGAGACGCGCCGCCTGATCAAGGTGGAGCCCGAGGACGTCACCAAGATGGAAACTATGTTCAACCTGTTGCTGGGCAACGACGAGGCGGGCCGCAAGCGCCATATCTCCGAGCACGGCAAGGAATACCTGGACCAGTTGGACCTGCAGTAGCAGCAAATCGATAACGACGGCCCATAAGAAGTTCAAGAGGATATCGTGGCAAAGAAGAAGACGAAGAACCAGCCAAAGAAAAAACAGGTCAACGCCGAGAACGTCATCGGCCTGCACTCCGAGGTCACCGACCAGCCGATCACGCAGACGCTCGAGGTCAACTACATGCCCTACGCCATGAGCGTCAACGTCTCGCGTGCATTCCCCGAGATTGACGGCTTTAAGCCCTCGCACCGCAAGCTGCTCTACACCATGTACAAAATGGGCCTGCTCAAGGGCGAGCGCCAGAAGAGCGCCAACATCGTGGGCCAGACCATGAAGCTCAACCCGCATGGCGATGCCGCGATCTACGAGACGATGGTGCGTCTGGCTACCGGCAACGAGGCGCTGCTCGCCCCCTTCGTGGAGTCGAAGGGCAACTTTGGCAAGTACTATTCGGGCGACCTGAGCTACGCCGCTTCGCGTTACACCGAGGCCAAGCTCTCCCCCATCAGCGCCGAGATCTTCAAGGACATCGACAAGGACCCGGTCGACTTCGTCGACAGCTACGACGGCGCCATGAAGGAGCCGCGCCTGCTGCCCACCACGTTCCCCAACATCCTTGTCTCGGCCAATAAGGGCATCGGCGTCGCCATGGCGTCCGACATCTGCGGTTTCAACCTCAACGAGGTCTGCACCGCCACGATGCACTACCTGCAGGATCCCGACTGCGACCTGCTCGAGTACATGCCCATGCCCGACTTCTCGACCGGCGGCGAGATTATCTACCGCCGCGAGGAGATGGAGAAGATCGTCGAGACCGGCCTGGGCAGCTTCCAGATCCGCTCCCGCTGGCGCTGGATTCCCGAAGAGCGCATCATCGAGGTGTACGAGATCCCCTACACCACCAAGACCGATGTCATCATCGAGCGCATCGTCAAGCTCTCCAAGGAGGGCAAGGTCAAGGAGATCGCAGACATCCGCGATGAAACCGACCTTTCGGGTCTGCGTATCGCCATCGACCTTAAGCGCGGTGTCGACCCCGACAAGCTCATGGCCAAGCTCTATCGCTCGACCACGCTGCAGGATTCGTTCTCGTGCAACTTCAACGTGCTCGTCGACGGCTATCCCCGTGTTATGGGCGTGCGCCAGATTCTGCACGAGTGGGTCAAGTGGCGTATTGAGTCCACGCGTCGCCGCATTAACTTTGACCTGGGCAAAAAGTCCGAGCGCCTGCACCTGCTGCACGGCCTCGAGGCGATCTTGCTCGATATCGACAAGGCCATCGCCATCATCCGCGGCACCAAACTCGAGGCCGAGGTCGTGCCCAACCTTATGAAGGGTTTCGACATCGACGAGACCCAGGCCGAATTTGTCGCCGAGCTCAAGCTCCGCAACATCAACGAGGAGTACATCCTCAACCGCACCAAGGACATCGCTAAGCTTGAGGGCGAAATTGCCGAGCTTGAGGAGATCCTCTCCAGCGAGGAGAACATCAAGAAGGTCATCAGCGACGAGCTGGCCGCGGTCAACAAGAAGTATGTGATGCCGCGCCGCACGGGCAGGATCGAGCCCCATGAGGTTATCGAAGTAAGCTTGGAGCCCGAGGTCGAGGAGTACCCGGTTACCATCATGCTTTCGCGCGATGGCTACCTCAAGAAGATGACGGACCGCGTGCTCAAGAAGGCGACCACGCTCAAGTACAAGGACGGCGACAAACCCTTTATCGAGTTCCCGTCCTCCAACACGCACGAGCTGCTCGTGTTTACCAACAAGAGCCAGGTGTACAAGTGCAAGGTTGCGGCATTTGAGGACACCAAGTCGGCCCAGCTGGGCTCGTACCTGCCGACCGATCTTGAGATGGAACTCGACGAGAGTGTCATCTGGGTCATCGACCCCGAGGACTACAAGGCCGACGTGTTGTTTGTCTTTGAGAACGGCCGCGTGGTGCGCGTCGCGCTTTCTGGATACGTCACCAAGACCAACCGCAAGCGCCTCAAGAACGCCATCTACGGTGGCAGCAAGCTGCTGTATGCCCAGGTGCTCAAGGAAGATCGCGACATCGCGCTGGTCTCGAGCGACTACCGCCTGATGAACTTCAACACGTCGCTGCTCAAGACCAAGACGACCACCAACACGCAGGGCGTCCAGGCTTTCACGGCCAAGAAGGGCCGCTCGGTCACCACCGTCGGCACGACCGAGGAAATCCTCGGCGCCGGCGTCTCGGCCGAAAAGTTCACCGCGCAGAGCCTGCCTTCTGCCGGTGCCCTCATGAAGGAAAACGACATGCCGAGCCTGTTTGACTAAAACAACGGCGACTAAACCGTCATGGTTTTACAAAGCAGCGGGGCCCGGAGCGCAGTAAACGCTGCGCCCCGG
>USDH01000101.1 GCA_900553415.1 uncultured Collinsella sp.
CGTCTTAATAGAGAGAATCTCCCCTGCGTCGGCTAAGAGATTGAGGTTGCGGTAGACCGTGCCGCGGCTGATCTTGTCATCCTGTTCGCGTACGGCGTTGTAGATTTCGTCGGCGGTGGGATGGTTATAGCTTTGGCGCACGGCGTCAAGAACCAGCTTTCGCTGCCTGGTATTCCTTCTTTGCACCGCCATGCGCCTCGCCTCTTTTCTGTCAACGGTCGTAGGTAAATGATACCGTATTTAGCACACAATACTAATAACGAGGAATGAAACCGTCTTCATGGGCAAATGGGGCTCGGGTCTGGGCGTCTACGAGGCGAAAACGTGTTCCCATGCGCTCGTAGGAGGCATGAAGCGCCTCGAGATGAGATAGGACGTTTGCCGGAGCTCCCTGTATCTCCATCTCGACTGAGCCGTCTTCCATGTTACGCACCCAGCCGGTGAGCGCGCGTGCCTGCGCGAGGTTGGTGTGGGTAAAGCGAAAGCCAACGCCCTGGACTTGCCCCGTCCAGCGCAGGAAATAGCGCAGGGGAGTGTCTTGAGTGGCCTCGTCGCTTGCGAGCACAGTAAGCCTGCGGCGCAGCTCGAGCTCGACGTTTGATGGTTTTTGAGGCTCTCGACTGCCGCCGGTGACGCTGGAGAAGAACGTATCGAAGAGGCCCATAGCTATGCCTGCTTGCCTGCGTCGGCCGGGAAGGTTATGCCGGCCTGCTGGCGCACGGCATCCATGATACGCAGCGAGACAAGCGTGACATCGCGATAGTGGCCAAGCTCATGGCGTCCCGCCGGGGTCTCCCAAATCTCTTCCTTAACGTTATCGATGCCGCCGATGGCGGTGATAAAGTCTGCGAGTTCGTATTCCATAGTGTTGCTCGATTTGGGCAGGTCGAGCACGCGGCCGTTCTCGCCCTGTTCGCGCGGTGCCTCGGTCGCCGAGCCGCGTACGACGTCGCCGCGATAGTCGATGCGGACGTTGCGGGGCGTGGACAGATGGTCGATCTGGATAGTGCCACGCTCGCCTTCGATCTGCGAGGGCAGCAGGTCATTCGTAATTTTGGAGTGCGCGAGCTCGACGGAGATGCGGCCACCGCCGTAGCTGGCGAGGATGGAACCGCAGCCGTCGATGGGGCCGTGCGTGAGCTGTCGCGTGGTGGGGTCGAGCAGAGTAGTCATGCTCGTAAGGCCGGAGGGCATGCCGAAAATCTCGACCATGGGCTCGACGGTGTAGACGCCAATGTCCATGAGGGAACCCGATGCCATATTGCAGTCGAAGATATTGGTGGCGCGTCCCGCGAGAATCTCGTTGTAGCGCGAGGAATATTTGCCAAAGCGCAATGAGGCGCGGCGGATGGGGGCGATCTCGCCCAGGGCGTCCTCGATGGCGTGGAAGGCGGGATCGTGGAGGGGACGCATGGCCTCGAGGGCCACGACACCTGCTGCCTCGGCAGCGCGGAAGACTTCCAGCGCCTGCGCTTCGGTGGCGCAGAAGGGCTTCTCGACGATGACATGCTTGCCACCGGCGATGCAGGCAAGGGCCTGCTCGTAGTGGAGCGCATTGGGGCTGCCGATGTAGACGGCGTCGACGTCGTCGGCGGACGCAAGCTCGTCAAGTGCGGTGAAGTTACGCTCGCCGCCGTGTTCGGCGGTAAAGGCGGCGCCGCGCTCGGCATCGCGCGAGAGCGTGCCCACAAACGCGGCTTGGTCGTTGGCGTTGACGACCTGGATAAAGTCGTCGGTAATCATGGATGTGCCGATGGTCGCTATACGCAGCATGTATCCCCCTCGTGCCGTTCGGTTTACAGGATGAGTGTAGCGCGAGGGGGCAGGAAATAGCGTGCGAAAACGCCGTTACAGGTCGCTCTCGTTAAAGCCGGTGTCGATATCGAGGTTACTGCCGTCGGCCGCCGTGGTGGCGAGCTCATCGCAGCGCTCGTTGAGCTCGTGACCGGCGTGACCCTTAACCCAGATGAACTCAACCTTGTGCTTGCTTTTGGCAGTGAGTAGGCGCTCCCACAGGTCGCGGTTCTTGACGGGCTGCTTGTTGGCGGTTTTCCATCCGCGCTTTTTCCAGCCGTCGATCCAGTGCTTGTTAAAGGCGTTGACGACGTACTGCGAATCGGAATGGACCTCGACCTCGCAGGGGCGGTTAAGTGCCTCGAGCGCCACGATGACCGCCATGAGCTCCATGCGGTTGTTGGTGGTCTTGGCGTAGCCGCGCGAAAGCTCGGAGGTGAAGGTCTTGCCGGCGGGGTTGGTGTATTTGAGCACGGCGCCGTAGCCGCCGCGTCCCGGATTTGATCGGGCCGAGCCGTCGGTATAGATGATGACCTTCACGGGCTTCCTTTCGTTGGGTACGTTTCGTGTGAGTGACCATTGTAGCGCCATGCCCGCCGGGGGCTAGCAATCTACGATTTCTACCCCGTCTTCCGACAGTTAGTTGGCACGGATGATGCGGTTGAGCTCGTCGAGGTATTGCTGCAAGAGGGGAGAGGGCTTGCGCTCGTCGTGCATGATATAGCCTACGTGCATCGTTGGGGCGTCTGCTAACGGGATCGATGCCATACCCCATTGCATTTCATTGGAGAGGACACCGGTCGACAGGGTGTAGCCGTTCGACGTGATAAGTAAGTTAGTAAGTGTTCCGCGGTCCGAGATTCGTATGTTGCGGTCGCAAGGGATATAGCTAAAAGGTTCCTCGGCGTAATAGAAGGAGTTTGAGGTTCCCTGCTCAAAGCTGTAGCGCGTATATGGTGTGAGGTCGGCAAGGGACAGCTGCGGGCGGCGGGCAAGCGGGTGGCGCTCGCTCACGAAGACGTGGACCGTCGCGTCGAATAGGGGATGGAAGCTTGCACGGGCATCGGCGAAGGCCTTCTGCAGAACGCGGGCGTTAAAGTCATCCAGATACAGAATGCCAATATCGCTGCGAAACGCACGGACGTCATCGATGATCTGCGATGTGGTGGTCTCGCGCATGATGAACTCGAACTTGCTGTCGCGGCAGCGCTCGACCACGTTGACAAAGGCCTCGACCGAAAAGGCGTAGTGCTGGGCGGAAATGGCGAGGCGGGCTTGCGGGGTACCGCCGTCCTCGTAGCGCGCCTCGAGCATGTCGGCCTGCTCTACGACCTGGCGCGCATAGCCTAAAAGCTCGGTGCCGTCGTTGGTGAGCGTGACGCCGCGGCTGGAGCGCGTAAAGATCTCCAGATGGAGCTCCTGTTCCAGGCTTTTGACGGCATTGGAGATATTGGACCGTGCCGTATAGAGGCGCTGAGCTGCGGCGTTGATTGAACCGGACTCTGCCACGGCGATCAAAAAACGAAGCTGCTGAAGGGTCATCGACGCCATCCTCTCGATCGCTATCTATAAAACAGATAACAGGTTAGCGCTTTTAAGTGATTGACCGAGAGAAACAATGCTCGTACTATTCAAAACACACAAAGGCGGTAGGTTATTAAGCCGACTACGGAATCGGGACGCGAAAGGAGGCCCGCATATGAATTGCTTACCAAGACGAATGCCGGGCTCCTGTTTGCGCCCGTCGGCGTGATCAGGAGACAGCGACTTACTTCTCTCTTTTTATTTACTTTTGTTCGATCAAGGAGATCATCATGAGCCAGTTCATCAACAACCCCGAGCACACCTTTGGTTTCGATACCCTGCAGCTGCATGTTGGCCAGGAGAGCGCCGATCCTGCACCCGATGCCCGCGCCGTGCCTATCTATCAGACCACCTCGTACGTGTTTCGTAACTCCCAGCACGCTGCCGACCGCTTTGGCCTGGCCGACGCCGGCAACATCTACGGCCGTCTGACCAACTCCACCCAGGGCGTCTTCGAGGACCGTATCGCCGCACTCGAGGGTGGCGTGGCGGGTCTTGCCGTCGCCTCCGGTGCCGCCGCCATCACCTATACCCTGCAGGCTCTTGCCCAGGCCGGTGACCATGTGGTTGCCCAGAAGACCATCTACGGTGGCTCCTATAACTTGCTGGAGCATACGCTTTCCCAGTTTGGCGTCGAGACCACGTTTGTCGATGCCCATAACCTGGAAGAGGTCGAGGGTGCCATCAAGGACAACACCACGATCATCTATCTCGAGACGCTCGGCAACCCCAACTCTGACATCCCCAACATCGACGCCATCTCCGAGATCGCCAAGAAGCACGGTCTGCCGGTTGTCGTCGACAACACCTTCGGCACCCCGTATCTGTTCCGTCCGCTGGAGCATGGTGCCAACATCGTCGTCCACTCCGCAACCAAGTTCATCGGCGGCCACGGCACCTCGCTGGCCGGTGTGATCGTCGACGGCGGCAACTTCGATTGGAAGGCGAGCGGAAAGTACGCCCAGATCGCTGAGCCCAACCCCTCCTACCACGGCGTTTCGTTTGCCGAGGCTGCCGGTTCCGCCGCCTTCGCAACCTATGTCCGCGCTATCCTGCTGCGTGACGAGGGTGCCTGCATCAGCCCGTTCAACGCCTGGGTCCTGCTCCAGGGCACCGAGACTCTGTCGCTGCGCGTTGACCGTCATGTTGAGAACACCAAGAAGGTCGTTGAGTTCCTGGCTGGTGACAGCCACGTCGCCAAGGTGAACCACCCGAGCCTGCCTGAGCACCCCGATCACGAGCTCTATCAGAAGTACTTCCCACGTGGCGGTGCCTCGATCTTTACCTTTGAGATTAAGGGTGGCCAGGAGGCAGCTTGGAAGTTCATCGATCATCTGCAGGTGTTCTCGCTGCTCGCCAACGTGGCCGACGTCAAGTCGCTCGTCGTGCACCCGGCTACCACCACGCACTCCCAGCTCTCTGCCGAGGAGCTCGCCGAGCAGAACATCACGCCCTCCACGATCCGTCTTTCCATCGGTACCGAGAACGCCGAGGATATCATTTGGGATCTGAAGCAGGCCTTCGCCGCGCTGGACGAGTAAGGCGACTTGTGCAAGGACCCCTTGCGACTCGATAGGTATAACTGCATAAAATGCCTGCTCAAGGCGCCTGTGCGAACAATGGTTGCACAGGCGCCTTTTTTGCATAGGGAGGGCGCTATTACAGGGTTTTTGGCATGCTTTATGCATTCGAGTTGTGGAAAACTCCTGTTAAGAGGATGTGAGTTTTACGCAATTGACGTGCGCCTTTTGAGTAAAACCGCAGGTCGTGATTTGCTCGGGGTACTATGCAGCGCGATCGAATCACACGCAGCTCAAACGCAGCAAAAACACACTACGGAGGTTTCCAGCTACATGAGGATCGATTCACGAAAACCGAAAGCCGCCGCCCTTTTCGCCGCTCTGACTGTGGCACTTTTGGCGGGCGCCGGCGCAACTGATGCCCACGCGGCAACACTATCCGATATGGTCGGATCTGCGCCGTCCGAGGCGACGCTGGTGCAGCCCGTCGACTACCGCGGCGACGGTTATGGTTCCATGCAGGAGTGGAACGCCTCGATGGGGGCCAAGCGCGATTCCCTGGAGATGCGCGCTCAGATCATTATGAATATGTATGGCGACTATGCCACCGATGACGAGCGCGCTGTGCTGCAGGGCTGCATCGACGGTGCGGGTAGCCTGTTGACGATGGGGGAGGTCGACGCCAAGTCGACCGAGCTCGATGAGCTGCGCACTGCGCTTGAGGATGCCAAGCGCGAAGCGCTCGAGGCTGCCGCCGCCGAGGCGGAGGCTGCCGCCGCCCAGGCTTCGTACTACAACGCCGGTTACACTCCATCCTACGCGTCTGCCGCGTCCTACGCGAACGGATCGGGCCTGACGCGCTCTGCGGGTGTCAATAACTACAACGGTCGCCGCGAGACCTATTACAGCAGCAATGTGCTTTATCACTATCGCACGGGCGAATGGACTCAGGATTCTGAG
>USDH01000102.1 GCA_900553415.1 uncultured Collinsella sp.
TGGAAGTTCGCGAAGCCCACTGCCAAAACCAAGCACCCCACCCCGGCCCTCGTCCGTGAACTCTTCCGCTGGGCGAGCCATAGACGCCGCGCACCGATGCGATAAAGCAGTGGCTTGAAATTGGTGCTATATTCGGCTTGAGTTGTTTAATGCTAGTACGGGAGGCTGATATGGGGCTGTTCAAGAAGAAAAACCCGCAGGATGCCTTTGATCCCGATGTGTTTACCATCACGGATACGATTTTGGACCCGCCGCGGTTTACGTTTTTGCCGGCCATTTACCAGGATGCCACGCGCCGCAAGTGGGCCGTGCATCAGCGCGGCGGCGAGCCGAAGATTTTTGACTATGTGGACGTGTTGCAGTGCGAAGTGGCCGAGGCGGGCGATCCGGAGGCCGAAGAAGCGGTCTCTAAACAGGAATTTGCCCAGCGTATCCTGGCAAATCCTGCCAAGGCGGCGAAAATAAACGCTGCCAAGCGTAATATGTGTCTTGGTATGGGCGTTGTTGTGGCGGTTCAGACGGGAAAAGACGAGGTTTCCAAATTAGAGATTCCCGTTATGACCGACGAAGTCAAACGCGATTCAAGTCTATATAAGTCGTATCGGAATGTCGCCGAGAAGATCAAGGCAGAATTTGATGCCATGGGAGGGCTGGTCTAATTTTGGCGGCATACGTTTCTGAATGAGGAGTCTGTGCAATGGCAGGCGAATCTTATGCAATTCCCCCCAAAGATCATGCTGTTGAGGGAATTCTTTGGTATATCCAGCACCATCAGCTTGCCGGCGGCGATCGCCTGCCGGCCGAGCGCGTGCTGTGCGAAGAGATTGGCGTTTCGCGTACGGCGTTGCGTGCCGGTATCACGCGGCTTATCTCGTGTGGAACGCTCGAGAGCCGTCGCGGATCGGGCACGTATGTGTGTCCTCCCAAGCCGCTGAACATCTTCCAGGAAACGTATAACTTTTCCGATGCTGTGCGGACTGCCGGCCTGCACCCCTCTTCTCGTCTGGTTTCCACCGGGACCATCGAGGCGGATGAGGCGCTTGCCGACAAGCTTGGGGTGGCTGTAGGCGCTCCCTTGCTCCGCATGCAGCGCGTTCGACTTATTGAGGGCGAGCCGGCGTCAATCGAGACCGCTCACGTTAACCTGTCCCTGTGCCCATCGCTTCCCGAGCACGATTTTGAGTGTGAGAGCCTTTACGATGTCTTGCTCAAAGAAGGTGGCGTGCGCGTTGAGCATGGACGTGAGCATATCTCCATCTCGCGTTTGAACGTCGAAGAGGCCGAGCTGCTCCAGCAAGAAGAGGGAACGCCGGTGTTCTATGAGAGCTCGATCGAATTTGATAAGGACATGCGTTTTGTGGAGCATTGCAAATCGGTGATTTTGCCCACAAAGTTCCGCTTTGCCGATAACGGCGAAGAGAACGGCATGAGGAGCGTGGCAGGTGAACAATGGCTGAAACAGTAGATGCCACCCCGGTTTATATGCGCATTCGACGCTGCATCGAGGAACGTATCGAGCGCGGTGCATATCCCACGGGTTCCATGATTCCGTCCGAAAAAGACCTCGCCGAGGAATTTGGTACGACACGCTTGACCATCCGAAGCGCTGTCGATGAGCTGGTTCGGCGCGGGCAGATTCGCCGTGTTCGGGGAAAAGGTGCCTTTGTGGCGCAGAAAGTACCTGCTTTTTTTGAACGCACGGTCGGTTTCCGTGAATCGGTCCGTGCTTCGGGCGGCGAGCCGTCCGTCCGTATTCTCGCGCGTTCCAAGCGTTATGCGGGGCCATATTACGCCGACCTGTTTGGCATCGCCGAGGACGACCTGCTCTATTCCGTTCGACGCCTGAACTGCATAAACGGTAGCCCCGTATCGATTGAGACGGCGCTGATTCCCTGCCTGCTGTTCCCAACCATCGAAGATATTGACGTGTCGGTCTTCAGTTTGTACGAGACCTATGAGATGCTGGGCCGAAAGCCAGTCATGGCACAGGAAAAGCTCGATATCGAAGCGCTGGGCGCACGAGATGCCGGCCTCCTTGGACTGGAACAGGGCGATCTTGTTTTGCTTTTGGAATGCGTGAGCTATGACGCGAGCGGTCAGGCTATCGAGTATGTAAAGTCCTTCAATCGTGGCGATACGGGCGGCTACACCTATACGTACTAGCTGGTATTTTGTGAATAACGGCTGGGAAACTAACCAGTTTTGATCGTTGGGTCAGCTGTATATACAACCTTACATGGCTCAAAATCGACCGTTCGCCGAAGGGGATAAATTAATCGACAAAGAGGTATCAAAAAGCCGTAACCTGTAACTGTGATTGGTATCAAATACTAATGATTTGTTACGAGGTGAGACGATGAAGATGCTCGATTACGTTCAGCTTGCCCATGTGCGTATGGGAGAGAACCTCGAGCGTTCGTCTGAGCTGGTAGCGCAGCTCGTTGATATTTTCCAGTCCGGTTCTTTTGACGCGCTGCGCATCGTTGCTTCGGGTTCGTCGCGCCATGCTGCGGATTGCGCCCGCGATTACCTGCAAGATGCGCTGCAGATGCAGGTGTCCGTTGTGACGCCCGAGGCCTTCGTCGATTTTGAACACACCTATCCACAGCATGCGCTTAACATTGCCGTCTCGCAGAGCGGCTATTCAACCAATACGATTGCGGCGCTCGATTACATGCGCGCACACGATATGGCTGCAGTTGCGCTCACGGCAAACGTCGAGGCACCCATCAAGGAACACGCTGACATCGTTCTTGACTACGGTGTGGGCGTCGAGTCGGTGGACTTTGTGACTCTGGGCGTCGAGGTTCTCGTTGAGTACCTGGTGCTCTTTGGTATTTACGGCGGTCAGGCGCGCGGAACGATTGACGCCAAGGGCGTTGCTCAGCGTCTTGATGACCTGCGCGAGGCTATCCAGGCTAATGCCGTGATGTGCAAGACCGCCGAGGCATATGTCCAAGATCACATGCTCGAGCTTTCTGAGCACATGCCCGCCATGGTCGTCGGCAACGGCCCCAACTATGGTGTTGCCGAGGAGGCAGCGCTCAAGCTGAGCGAGACCATCAAGATTCCTGCCATGCATCACGAAGGCGAGGAGTTCGTCCACGGTCCCGAGATGCAGATCGTTCCGGGCTATCTGGTGTTTATCGTCGACGATCCGCAGGGGTCGGAGCGTCTTGCGAATATCGCCGATGCGCTATCGAACGTTACGGCAAAAACGGTGCTGCTCACGGCCCATCCCAAGGGTAGGGCTCACGAGGTTGCGGTGCCTCAGGTGGCTCCGCTGCTCAGCGCAATTCCCAATCTTGTGTTCTTCCAGACGATTGCGGCCATGATCGCCGAGCGTCTGAAGTCATGGAACGTGCACCCGTATCTCGATGCCGTCTCCAAGCAAATGGAGGTCAAGGCAGAGGGCTACGAAGAGTCAGTCAATGCGCTTAAGGCCAAAGCGGCTGAGTGTTACGGAATGTAAGCGGGTTTTGATGCCCGTTGGCATGGGGGATGTGGAAACAACCCCAGAAAGGAGAGACAAATGAAGGAAACCGAGAAGATCGAGATCATGCATTTCGACCAGGAGGGCTATCTCGAGGACGGCAAGGCGCTCTACGAGACCGGCAAGAAGATGACCGCGCTCGCCGACAAGGTCGCCGACGAGGGCTACGACGCCGTGTTCCTGATGGGCGTCGGCGGCACCTGGGACGAGCTCATGCAGCTCGAGTACCTCATGAACAAGTTCGGCGACCGCGACCTCGAGGTCTACCTGATCCACGCCGCCGAGTGGAACGTCATGGGCCACAAGCGCATGACCGAGAAGTCCGTCGTGCTCACTGCCTCCGAGTCCGGCACCACCCCCGAGGTCCTCGAGGCCGTCAAGAAGATGAAGGAAAAGGGCATTCGCGTCTACGCCATGACCAAGCCTGAGGGCCCCATCGGCCAGGCTGTCGGCGCCGAGAATTGCGTCAAGATGGCTTCCGATCATGGTAACGGTGGCTGCGAGATGGGCTACTACCTCGCCGACTGCTTCGGCCTGCGCCTGCTCAACCGCCGCGGCTGCTTCCCCAAGTTCGATCTGTTTATCGAGCAGACCAAGGACATCTGGAAGGACATGCTCGATATCCGCAAGCGCTTCGAGCCGCGCGCCGAGGAGCTCGCCAAGAAGTACGCCCTGGCCCCCTACACCATGTTCATCGGCTCCGGTGCCCTGTGGGGCGAGACCATCCTGTTCTCGATGTGCATCCTGGAGGAGATGCAGTGGAAGCGCACCCGCTACATCACCTCGGCCGACTTCTTCCACGGCACCCTCGAGCTCGTGGAGCCGGGCGTCCCGGTCTTCCTGTTCATGGGCGAGGACGAGAACCGCAAGCTCGACGAGCGCGTCCGCGCGTTCCTGACCCGCGGCGTGACCGGCGACACCGACATCAACGTCATCGACACCGCCGAGTTCGCGATCCCCGGCCTTGACGACGAGTTCCGCGTCATCGTGTCTCCGTGGATTCTGACGGTGCTCGTTACCGACCGCCTGGCTCGCTACTACGAGACGGTCACCAAGCACAACCTCAAGTATCGTCGCTACTATCACCAGTTCGACTACTAAAGAAAACGGGTGCGGGAACGCGCCGGCTATTGAGAGGAACACAGAATGAGGCAGTACATCATCGCCAGCCATGCGCACTTCGCTACCGGCATCAAGGAGAGTGTCGAGCTGCTCTCGGGCGCTCGCGACAACGTCCACGATCTTTCGATGTTCGTCGATGACCGCATGGACGTGGCCGAGGAGGCCCAAAAACTGCTGGCAGGCATGGCTGCCGACGATGATGTCGTTGTCTGCACCGACCTCTTTGGCGGCAGCGTCAACAACGAGTTCACCAAGATCGTCCAGACGCGTCCCCGCACGTACCTCGTTACCAACATGAACCTTCCTCTGCTTATCCAGCTGCTGTTCTCTGACGAGTCGGCGCCGGTTGAGGAGACGATTCGCGCCATCGTCGCTGCGGACGATACGCGCGTGAAGTTTGTCAACGATCTTTTGGTCGATGACGAAGAGGAAGAAGAGTTCTAATCCGCAGCACCTACTGACACGCGGTAAGACGGCACAAGACCTTTGGGGGGTCACATTATGATTCAGCTACTTCGCGTCGACCATCGCCTGCTTCATGGCCAGGTCGCGGTCTCTTGGGTCCAGGGCCTTGGCTCCAACTGCATTTTCTGCGTGGGCGATAAGGTCGCCAACGACCCGGTGTGGAAGACGACGCTCAAGATGGGCAAGCCTGCCGGCTGCAAGCTCGTCATCAAGGATATGGCGAATGCCATCGAGGCCATTAACTCGGGTGTGACTGACAAATACAAGATGATTATCTGTGTCGCCACCATCGCTGAGGCAAAGCAGCTTGTTGAAGGCTGCCCGCAGATCAAGTCGGTCAACCTGGGCAACACCAAGCCCAAGGACGAGAAGCGCCCCGATGCTCGTCAGGTCTCTCGTCAGATCTTCCTGACTGCAGCCGAGGAGGCCGATGTGCGTGAGATGCTGAACAACGGCGTCGAGGTCGAGATCCGTCCTCTGGCCGATGACCCCAAGGTTGACTGCGCAAGCGTGCTCTAGGCGTTCAATTTCGAAGAGTCTGAGCTCTTCGTAGTGTCCTATTAGGAAAGGGGGATATATGCTTACCCAAGCAATCCTCATCGGACTTATCGCCGCATTTGGTAAGTTCGACTTCCAGCTCGGTACGCTCTATGCGTTCCGCCCCATCGTCCTGTGCCCGCTCGTGGGCCTGGTGCTGGGGGACCTGC
>USDH01000103.1 GCA_900553415.1 uncultured Collinsella sp.
GATCCGCGCGACGAGTACTTCGACCGCATCATCGAATGGCAGAGCCGACGTAATGGCGTCGAGGGTCTGCTCCCGGAGCATATCGGCTACGAAAACGGCGTGCTGGGCGGTGTTGTGTCGACGCTGCGCGCGTATGTCCAGCCGGGCGATGCGGTGCTGGTCCACAGCCCTACCTACATCGGCTTTACCAAGTCCATCGAAGCCGCGGGCTATCGCATTGTCCACAGCCCGCTTAAGCTCGACGACCAAGGCGTGTGGCGTATGGACTATGAGGACATGGAGCGCAAGCTCGCCCAAAACCACATCCATGCCGCGGTGTTCTGCTCGCCGCACAATCCCTGCGGGCGCGTATGGGAGCGCGACGAGATCGAGCGCGCCATGGACATCTATCGCCAGCATGATTGCGTGGTGATCTCGGATGAGATTTGGTCCGATATCATCCTGCCGGGTCACAAGCATATCCCGACGCAGTCGGTGAGCGAGGATGCCCGCATGCGCACGGTCGCCCTCTATGCGCCCAGCAAGACGTTTAACCTGGCGGGCCTGGTCGGCAGCTACCACATCGTCTATAACGAGACGCTGCGCGACCGCGTGTGCGCCGTGTCCGACAAGACTCACTACAACGAGATGAACGTCCTCTCCATGCATGCGCTTATCGGTGCCTACCAGCCGCAAGGCTACGAGTGGGTTGATGGGCTCAACCAGGTGCTTTCCGGTAATATCGAGTACTTCTGCAGTTACGTGGACGAGCATTTTGAGGGCGTGTCCTATTCGCGCCCGCAGGGCACGTACATGGTGTTTCTGGACTGCACCGAATGGTGCCGCGAGCATGGCCGCGATATTCAGTGGCTGCTCGACGAGGGGGCGCGCGTGGGCGTGGGGTATCAGGATGGCCGTCCGTTCCACGGGCCTTGTCACATCCGCGTGAATCTGGCACTGCCGCTTTCGCGGGTAAAGGAGGCGTGTGAGCGCCTGGACCGCTACGTTTTTGGGGTATAGGGGGCGCTCGATTCGAGTGCTGCCCCATGTGCCCACGCCGTCAAAATGTGTGGGCACATGGGGCGCAGAGGGTAGCGAGCGCGTTTTCCGCATTCGCTACTTTTCATGAATCTGCTTGCCGCAAAGATGTTCAATCGAAATCTCGTAGAGCTGGACGCCCTTTATGTCTTTGGCGATCTCCTCCTCGACTTCTTCGGCAGAAGGGTAGTACTTAAGCGCGAGCTGACGGACTTTGTCCTCGATAAACGCGGGCGCTTCATCTACCAGGCGACAACGACCAAAGACAACGGTACTCATAACGTAGGGAGCCCAGTCGCCGTCCTTGTACCACACGTTGCCGTAAACGGTAAAGCAGACTTTATCATCATGCCTGAGTGAATCGACCTTGTGGCCAGCCTTGGCGCCATGGAAATAAATCTTGTCGTGCTCGGCGTCAAAGAAGTAGTTGACGGGAATGGCATAGGGGTAGCCATCATCGCCGTTGACGGCAAAGACGCCGCGCTTGCAGGTAGCGAGCAGTTCGCGCGCTTTCTCGTCGGTGATGGCGCGTTTCTTTCGACGTAAGGGCCTAAACATCGTTGGCTTCCTTTCTACTGCGCATGGTGGTTGAGCACAAACTATAGCGAAACAGCCCCATTTTTCTTGATACAGGCGAGTATGTTTTTGAGCTTGCTAAAGTCGAGCGGTTTGGGCAGATGGGCGTTCATGCCGGCGTCGTGTGCCGCCTTGGCGTCTTCGGCAAAGGCGTTGGCGGTGAGCGCGATGATGGGGATGTCGGCCGCATCGGCCTTTTCGCTCAGGCGGATCGCCCGGGTTGCCTCGTAGCCGTCCATGCCCGGCATCATGATGTCCATCAGGATTGCATCGAAGCTGCCGGCGGGACGACCAACATATAGATCGACCGTTTCGTTGCCGTCGGCGGCGCGAGTCACGACGATGCCTTCGCTTTCGAGCAGAGCTTGGGCAATCTCGGCATTGAGTTCGTTATCTTCTGCCAAAAGGACGTTCATGCCGGCGAGTGAGCAGCTGCTTACCTGCGTGTCTGCACATTCTTTTATCTGAGGGTTCTTGTCGATATCGAGCGGAATCCGGACGTCAAACGTACTCCCCACGCCAACCTCACTCGAAATCTCAATCGTGCCGCCCATCATATCGATGAGCGATTTGACGATAGACATGCCAATGCCGGTTCCTTGGAACTTGCTGCGCGCATCGTCGCCTTCCTCGGCAAACGGCTCGTAAATGTGTGCCAAAAACTCGGATGTCATACCAATGCCGGTATCCGAGACGCTAAAGCAAAACACGGCGTGCTCGTCGTCGACCGGTTTGATGGTCGATGAGAACGTGACGGTGCCTCCGTGCTTGTTGTACTTGATGCTGTTGTCGAGCAGGTTGACAAGGATCTGCCGAATATGGGTGGGGCTGCCGATCATATATTGGTCGACAGCGTAGGGCTCGCTGGTGTCGAGCATGGTTATGCCGCGGTCCGATGCGCGGAGCTTGCACAGTACGAGCGCATTGTCGCACAGCTCTTTAAGGTTGAATGATTCGTGCTCGAGCGTCACTTTGCGCTCCTCGATCCTGCCCATCTCGAGGATGTCGTTAATCAGTGACAGCAGGTGATTGGCGGCAACGCGCGCCTTGGCGCGGCTTTCGCGGGCGACCTGCATGTCGCCTTCTCTCAATTCCTCAATTTCGATAAGGCCCAGGATGCCGTTGAGCGGCGTGCGGATGTCGTGGCTCATGCGCGTGAGGAAAGCGGTTTTGGCGGCGTTGGCGGCATCGGCTTTCTGCCGTTCCTCCTGTGCGCGGTAAAGCGACCAGACAAGGATGACGATGCCGGTGAGCAAAATGCAAATGACGACTGCCGCAATGACGATGCGGTTGCGGTAGAGAAGTCGGAACGCATCCGATTCTTGCGCCGAGTACGATGTGGGGAAATAGCTGTTTGCAGAGAGCGATTCACCTGCATTGACGATGCCCTTATTTATGATTCCCAGCAGCTCGGGCTTGCCGCGCGAAATTAAACACGATAGTTGTGCCGTGTTGGTGAGTTCCTGTGTTTCGAAATCCTCGATGTCGTAGATGTCGCGGAGAGTTTCCAGGCGCGTGCTGGGGACAATGATGCAACGTGCCTTCCCCTCATCGAGGGCTTTGAGCACCTCGCCGTCATTCGAATACTCGGTTACCGTTGCGTTCGGAAAGAGACTTTCGAGCTCAAAACGGTTAACGATTGTGCTCTTTGTACAAGCGATGTTCTTAAGGTCGCTGTTCAGGTTTTTGCCACTGTGAATGGCGGTCAGCGAAACCGTTCCCATCGAGTTTGACTGGATGACCCCTGTCTGCTCGGCGAGCCAGTAGTCGCGAAACAACGGCAGGGCGACATCGATGGTCCCGTTGGAAAGGGCTTTGATCATTTGTTTGTTGCTCGAGAGTGCGATTGTTTTGACCGTAATGCCAAACTTGTCGTGCAACGTCGTTGCAAGCGAGGCGAGCGACCCTTCCATCTCGCCGTCGTCATTTTGCGTACAGTAGGGAAGTTGGTTTTTAAGATAGCCGATCGTGATGGTATTGCCGTTTTCTTTGAGCCAGGTGGTCTCGGGGCCGGTGAGCGATGACGAGCCACTGTTTTGGGTCGAGTAACTCGATTTGACTTCCTCGTTATAGCGCGGGTTATCGCGGGCGATGGTCGTCATGGCGGCGTTGATGTCGTTCATCAGATCAGGGCGGCTTTTGGGAACGGCAAAATAGTAGTCGCTCGAGCCTACGTAGAACATGGGTGACGCATCGGGCGACGAAATGGTGTCGTTCATGATGACGGCGTCGACCTCGCCGTCTGCAAGCGCCTCAAAGAGGGCACTGCCGGTGTCGATTTCTTTATAGGTGCAGGTAACGCCTTCGTCGGCGAGCCACTGCTGGCCGACGATAGTTTGCATAACGCCAGAGTTGCAGCCGATGGTGAGGCCTTGGAGCGCCTGGGGGTCACCCTTGGCCAGATCGTCGCGATCGGGCTTGGCGTAGATGTAGTAGCGCTCGGTGCCCTCGGGGTTCGAGGAAAAGAGCAGCTTCTGCTCGCGTTCTGCCGAATACGAGATGTTGGGCATGAGGTCGATTTCGCCTGCCTCGAGCATGTCCATAAGCTCGGAGAAGGTGCCGCTAACGTATTCGTATTGCCAGCCCTTTGTGTAATACGAGAGGGTCTGGAGGTACTCGTAGCCCCATCCCGAGAGGCGCTCGCCCGGCGTGCCTTCCTGGAAGCCTTTGTTGTTGACGAGCCAGCCAACGCGGACCGTCTTGACCTGCTGGTCGGAGTCGGCGGCAAAGGCTGGGGTGGGCATGACGGCGCTCAGTAGTGTGAGCGCAGCAAGCGCGACGGCTAGGGTGCGATATAGAGCTAAGCGAAGGACGGCGGAAGGTTTCACAGGCAATCCTATCGAGTCGAGATAATACCGCATAAGGATACCAGCTCAGCTTGCCTAACATCCGGCACTTAGGGACGTTCCCAATCTGTCCGGCAGTTGTAGTAGTCATTGGGGACGTTCTTAAACGACTAGTCGCCGGGGACACTCTTTGCCGGAGTTGGCACTTAGGGACGTTCCTTATGTGCCGGCAGTTGGGGACAGTCCCTTTCTGCCAGCACAAAAGGAGCGTCCTCGAGTGCCGAGTGTGGGACAATACCGAACGAACATGATTGGACGCTTGGGAAAAGGGGTCGCGATGAACAAGTTGAGGACGCTTGCCGACGTGTTGCGCCAGGCTGGCTTTGCGCGCATCACCGGCCTGTTCCTTATCTTCTACCTGCTGTGCTCGACGGCCGTCTGGCTGTCCGACCCTGCGACCCTTACGTTTGGCGATGGCCTCTGGTTTAGCTTTGAGACCGTATCGACGATCGGCTTTGGCGATATCCCGGCCGAAACGCCGGTTGCCCGCGCTATCACCGTCGTTTTGAGCGTCATCAGCATCTTCTACATCGCCATGCTCACGGGCGTGGCGGTGAACTACTGCAATACGCTCATCAAGATGCGCCAAAAGGACACCATGGCGCGCTTTATGGACGATCTTGAGCATCTGGAAGAGCTCGATCGCGATGAGCTCGCCGACCTGTCGCGCCGCGTGCGCGAATATCGCCGACGCCAACGCTAGGGCGGGCGCCGCGCGTCACGATGAGGGGGACTGAATATGAATATCACCGTGTATCTGGGCGCCAGCGTCGGTAACGACCCGGCGTTTTTGCCTGCGGTGCGGCAGCTCGGCACATGGATTGGCTCCAACGGCCACGCGCTGGTATACGGCGGGTCCAAGTCGGGGCTGATGGGCGCGCTCGCCGATAGCGTGCTCGATGCCGGCGGACACGTGACCGGTGTGGAGCCGAGCTTTTTTATCGAGGCAGAGTTTCAGCACGACGGTATCGATGACCTTATCGTGACGAGCGACATGGCCGAGCGCAAGGCCAAGATGATCGAGCTCGGCGATGCGTTTATCGCCTTTCCGGGCGGCACGGGCACACTCGAGGAGATCGCCGAGGTCATGTCGGCTGTATCGTTGGGGCATCTGAGCACGCCGTGCATTCTGTACAACCTGAACGGTTACTACAACGACCTCAAGGCGCTGCTCGAGCACATGATTGATAAGGGGCTTTCGAGCCCGAGGCGCCAGCAAGGCATTTACTTTGCCGAGGACCTGCAC